>JALDXR010000054.1:0-11868 GCA_032154865.1 Nocardioidaceae bacterium | reverse complement strand
GGAACGCCTCCCTCTCGCCGCGCGTCGAACCGCCGATGCGCGACCGCGCTCGGATCGGAGTCATGCCATGCCGTCGACGGTTACCCTCAACACTCGCACGCTCACCGTGGTGGGACTGGTCCTGATGGCGGTGATCACCGCGTACTCGATCGCCTCCGCCCGAGCCGACTCGACCGCGGACTCCGGTGGTCAACCAGCCGCTGACACTCGCACTGCGGCAACCGACGCAGGCCCGAGCCTCGTGATGACCGGCACCGGCGAGGCGGTCGGCGTCCCCGACCAACTCAGCTTCGCGCTCGCCGTCAAGGCCGACGGCGACAGCGTCTCGGAGGCCCTCGGCCGCGCCAACGCGATCTCCCGGCGCGTCCTGTCCACACTTCGCGACGAAGGAGTCCGCTCCGACGACATCCAGACCACCGGGCTGTCGATCGATCCGCAGTACGACTACAACAACTACGGGCCGCCCGTGCTCCTGGGGTACGCCATCACCCAGCGCGCGTCGGTCCTCGTACGGTCACTCGCCAACGCCGGCCACGCACTGAGCTCAGCCGTCGAGGCCGGTGGCGACGCCGTGCGGTTGGGTCGGCTCCAGCTCAGCATCGGCAACAAGGAAGAGCTGCTCAAGCAGGCACGCCAGGCCGCCGTCGCCGACGCCACGACGAAGGCCGAGGAGTACGCGACGGCCGCCGGGACCGAGCTCGGTGGCGTGACGTCGCTGCGCGAGGTCGTCTCGACGCCGGGCTCCTCGCGGCAGTACCTGGCGAAGGATGTCCTCATCAACGCCGAACGCAGCCCGGTGCCGATCCGGGCCGGGTCGACGGATCTGAAGGTGACCGTCGCGGTCACCTGGTCCTTTGCCTAGGCGGATCGCCGGGCCAGATGAGGCGGATGACCGGGCCAGACGGGGCGGATGAGCGGGCCAGACGGGGCGGATCAGCGGGCCAGACGGGGCGGATCAGCGGGCCAGACGAGGCGGATCAGCGGGCCAGACGAGGCGGATCAGCCGAACAGGACGTCGGCCTCCTGGTAGAGCTCGGGACGGACCAGCTTGACCTGCCCGGTGCCCTCGATCAGCGGGACCCGGACGATCTCGGTGCCGCGCAGCGCCATCATCTTGCCGAAGTCGCCGTCGTGGACCGCGGTCACCGCGTGCAGCCCGAACCGGGTCGCGAGCCACCGGTCGAACGCGCTCGGTGTCCCGCCGCGCTGGATGTGGCCGAGGACGACCGCCCGGGCCTCCTTGCCGGTCCGGGCCTCGATCTCCTTGGCCAGCCGATCGCCGACGCCGCCGTGCCGCACGTGTCCGAACTGATCGCGCTCGGCGCTGGACACGGACTCGTCACCGTCCTTCGGCGACGCTCCCTCGGCCACCACGATGATCGGCGAGTAGCGGGTCGCGAAGCGGCTCTCGACCTGCGCACACACCCGGTCGATGTCGTACGGCTGCTCGGGGATCAGGATGATGTTGGCGCCGCCGGCGAGCCCGCTGTGCAGCGCGATCCAGCCGGCGTTTCGGCCCATCACCTCGACGACGAGCACCCGGTGATGCGACTCGGCCGTCGTGTGCAGCCGGTCGATCGCCTCCATCGCCACGTTGACCGCGGTGTCGAACCCGAAGGTGAAATCGGTGCCGGACAGGTCGTTGTCGATGGTCTTGGGCACTCCGACGACCGCGACGTCGAGGTCGGCCAGCCTGGTCGCCACGCCGAGCGTGTCCTCGCCGCCGATCGCGATCAGCGCGTCGAGACCGTTCGCGACGATGTTGTCCTTGATCCTCTCGACGCCGCCCTCGATCGCGAACGGGTTGGTCCGCGACGATCCGAGAATCGTGCCGCCACGCGGCAGGATGCCTCGTACCTCGGGGATCCCGAGCTTGATGGTCTCGTTCTGCAGCGGCCCACGCCAGCCGTCGCGGAACCCGACGAACTCCATCTCGTAGGCCGACACGCCCTTGCGGACCACGGCTCGGATCACCGCGTTCAGGCCGGGGCAGTCCCCGCCTCCGGTGAGCACACCTACGCGCACGAGAGTCTCCATTCGCCATGCGGTTGCGTTCCGACCGAATCTCACGTTCGCCTTTGAACGGCCATAGCCAAGCATGCCCGGCCGGACCGACCGCACCAGACGGTCACCAGGTGGACAATCTCGTGACGCACGTTAAGCTGCCGCGCGATGACTCCCCGCCCGCGACGGCGGCCCTCGGTCCAGAAGATCACTGTGATTCTCGGTGTCGCCGTGACGTCTGGGCTGCTCGCGCCGCAAATCATCCAGTCAGCGGCGTCGTCTCCGGCGCCGACCACATCGACCGAGAGGCTGGCACCGGATCCCCGGCCCAATGTCGTCGTGATCATGACCGACGACATGCGCCAAAGCGACCTGCGATGGATGCCGAAGACCCGCCGGCTCCTCGCCAATCAGGGCGCGAGGTTCACCCACTCGTTCGCCCCGTACCCCCTGTGCTGCCCGGCCCGCGCCTCCTTCCTGAGCGGCCAGTACACGCACAACCACGGGGTGTGGTCCCACCGTGAGCCGTTCGGCTTCGCCTCGTTCGACGACGACAGCACCCTTCCGGTGTGGCTGCAGGACGCGGGCTACAACACCGCCTTCCTCGGCAAGTACCTCAACGGCTACGGCGTGCAGTCGCTGCCCGGCGGCCGGTCCTCGGTCCGCTACATCCCGCCGGGTTGGACCGACTGGCGCGGGGCGATCGGCGGCGGACTGCCGCGGTCCCACCCCAAGAACGGTGGCGCCCACCGCTACTTCGACACGACCCTCAACGTCAACGGCTCCTTCGAAGGCCACCAGGGCGAGTACCAGACCAAGGTGCTGGGCGACGAGAGCGTGAACATCGTCAAGACCTATGCCCGCCGGGACGCGCCGTTCTTCCTCTGGGCCAACTACGTGGCACCACACAAGGGCTCTCCCGTCGAGCGGGACGACCCGCGCAACATCCGGCGCCGAGACGGCCGGATCTCCAAGATCGTCACACCGGCTGTGCCGGCCAGGGTCAGGGGACGCTTCAACGATCGGATCCGGAAGCCGGCCGGACTCCCCACCGAGCGCGACGTCTCGGACAAGCCGTGGTTCATCCGGCAGCTGCCGAGGATCAACCGGAGTGAACGGCAGGCGATGGTCGAAGCTGCCCGGCAGCGTGCCGAGGCGTTGTCGGTCGTCGACAGTCAGGTGGCGCGGACCGTCGCCGCACTCCGCGACGCCGGCGAGCTCCGCAAGACGTACGTGATGTTCACGTCGGACAACGGCTTCTTCGAGGGCGAGCACCGGATCCGGCAGGGCAAGACGCTGCCCTACGAACCGTCCCTCCGTACACCGCTGCTCGTGCGAGGGCCGGGTGTGCCCCGCGGCGTCGTCCGAACCGCGCCGTTCCTGAGCATCGACTTCGCGCCGACCATTCTGCGGGTGGCCGGGGCCGGGTTGCCCAGCTCCATCGACGGACAGTCGGGGCTCGACGAGGCTCGCCACGGTGGTCCGTGGCGGCGTCCGGTGCTCACCGAGACCGGTGGGCGCAGCAGCGTGGCAGGAGCCACCGAGGCCGGAGCCAAGCTCGCCGTACCAGCCGCACCGGCGGCCGCGGCGAACGAGCCGTACACGGTCGGCGTACGCACGTCGCGCTATCTGCTCGTGAGGCATCTGTCGGGTGAACGCGAGCTCTACGACATGCGCCGGGACCCACGCCAGCTGAACAACGTCGCCGGACGGGCCGCCTATGCGGCCGACCAACGCCGGATGAACCGGGTCCTGCAGGACCTGCGAGAGTGCGCCGGCGACGCATGTCGACGGCCGCTGTCGTCCTGGTAGGCCGATCGTCCCGGCGCGGTGTGCCAAAAGTCCCGATAAGACCTACCGTAGGACCTTTGAGCCGGGCCTTCCTTGGCGTCGAGCATGGCGACTGACTTTGCCTGTCCGCCAGTCCGGGTGAGGTTGCACAACGACACCACATGGGGAGTCGAGGCCGTGACATACCGGAACCAACGACGATCGAGCGGGGTGCTCCTCGCCGTCAGTGCCATGGCGCTGGCCCCGCTGGCGGTAGCACCGGCCGCGCCGCAGGCGGCTCAGACCGAATCGGCCGCGGAGTCGATCCGAGCGCCCGCCGGACGGCCGAACGTCGTCGTGATCATGACCGACGACATGCGCAGCGACGACCTGCGCTGGATGCCCCAGACCCGGCGGCTGATCGGCCGGCAAGGGGCCCGTTTCGTCAACTCGTTCTCGCCGTATCCGCTGTGCTGCCCGGCCCGGGCGTCGTTCCTCAACGGTCAGTACACCCACAACCATGGCGTGTGGTCGACCCGCGAACCGTTCGGGTTCCAGTCCTTCAACGACCGGCGGACGCTTCCGGTGTGGCTGCGCCGCGCCGGCTACAACACGCTGTTCCTCGGCAAGTACCTCAACGGCTACGGGCGGCAGCCGACCTTCCACGGCCGTCGGTCGGTCCGCTACGTGCCACCGGGCTGGACCGACTGGCGGGCCTCGATCGACGGCGGCCTCCGTCGGAGTCATCCGCTCAACGGCGGCACGTACCGCTACTTCGACATGACGCTGAACGCCAACGGACGGCTCAACGGCCACGCCGGTCAGTACTCGACGAAGGTGGTGGGCGAGCAGAGCGTCAAGATGATCCGCCGGTATTCGAGGGCCCGGAAGCCGTTCTTCCTCTGGGCCAACTACGTCGCTCCTCACAAGGGCTCACCCGTCGAACGGGACGACCCGCGTCCGGTCCGGCGCCGGGGCGGAGGAGTGACCGAGATCGTGACGCCAGCCGTCACCGACCGGGTCCGGGGCCGGTTCAACAACGCGATCCGGCGTCCGGCCGGTCTGCCCACCGAGAAGGACGTCTCGGACAAGCCGCGCTATCTCCAAGAGCCCAGGATCAACCGCCGGGAGCGGCAGGCGATGGTCGAAGGCGCCCGGCAGCGGGCCGAGTCGCTCTGGCTCGTCGACCGGCAGGTCGCACGCACCGTCAGATCCCTCCGCGCCGCCGGCGAGCTGTCCCGCACGATACTCATGTTCACGTCGGACAACGGGTACTTCCAGGGCGAGCATCGAAAGCGCCAGGGCAAGGCGACGCCGTACACACCGGCCCTCAGTGTTCCCCTTCTCATGCGAGGGCCGGGGATCCCGCATGGCGTCACCCGCCGGACCCCGTTCCTGAGCATCGACTTCGCGCCGACCATCCTGGACGCTGCCAACGCCCGGCAGCGACGATCGATCGACGGGCAGGCGCTGCTCAAGGCCGCCCGCAACGGTGGCGGCGGCTGGAAACGCGGGGTCCTCACCGAAGTGCGCTACGTGGGCCGGAACGCGCAGGCCAGCCCGCGACGCTGGCGCAGGTCGACCGGGGTCAGGGTGCCGGGGTTGTACTACGCCGTGCACTCAACGGGCGACCGCGAGCTCTACGACATGCGTCGAGATCCGGGACAGCTACGCAACGTCGCCGGCGATCCGGACTACGCCGCGAGACAGCGGCGGATGGCCCGGATCCTCGACGATCTCCGGGACTGCTCCGGAGCCGGCTGCCGGCGGTCGCTGTCGAGCTGGTGACCCGGTGAGCTATCCCTCGGACGGCTCCGGCTCCTTGGCGGCGCGCTTGGCGTCCTCCTTGGCCCGGGTGGCGTAGACGTCGACGTACTCCTGCTCGGACAGCCGCATGATCTCGTACATGATCTCGTCGGTGATGGCCCGCAGGATGTAGCGGTCGCCCTCCATGCCTTCGTAGCGGCTGAAGTCCAGGGGCTTGCCGAACCGGATGACGGGCCGGACCAGCTTGCCGAAGATCTTGCCCGGTGGCGCGATGTCGTCGGTGCGGAGCACACCGACCGGGATGACCGGCACCTTCGCCTCCAGGGCCAGCCGGGCGAGACCGGTCCGGCCGCGATAGAGCCGGCCGTCGTGTGAGCGGGTCCCCTCGGGGAAGATCCCGAACAGGTCGCCGTTGCCGAGGATGCGGAGGCCGGTCCGCAGGGCGCCCTCCGAGGCGCGGCCGCCGGAGCGGTCGATCGGCACCTGGCCGGTGCCTCCGAAGAACGTCCGCTGCAGCCAGCCCTTCGGGCCGCGGCCCTCGAAGTACTCGGCCTTCGCGACGAACGTGACCCGGCGCGGGATGACCAGGGGCATGAAGAGCCAGTCCGTGTAGGACAGGTGGTTACAGGCCAGGATCGCGGGACCCTCGGACGGGACGTGGTCGGCCCCCGAAACCTCCGGCCGGAAGACGGTCCGGAGCAACGGCCCGATAAAGATCCACTTGAGCAGCCAGTAGAGCACCGTCGAACCTCCTAGCGTCCCGTCAGCAACGCGTGCCATGACCCTACCGGCGGGCGCGCCGCGCAGGACACCACCCGCTCGCCCGCGAGCCTCAGCGCGTGCGACCATGCAAACTGGGAGAGCTTGGGGAGTACGGTTCAGCGGGTTGCGAAGGGAGGCGGGTCGATGTCCACCGACCGTCCGGATGACGTCGACGCGGAGTTCGCCCGTCTCGTCGCCGGCTACGACGATCCGCCGGAGCCACCGGTGGAGGGAGTCGCGACCGCCCGTCCGTGGCCGGCGTCCGAGGACGTCGACGACTCCGACGACACTCCGGATTCGCAGGACGTGCCGCCCGACGTCCAGGAGCCGGCGCCGGCGATCGGCAGCGGCCTGGTCATCTCCCCGACCGACCCGCTCAACACCGAGGCGACCTGGGACGACGAGGGTCATTTCGTCCCGCCGCCGCCACCGCCGCTCCCCCGGCTCGAGCCGCTGACCCTGCTGGCCTGGATCGGCGTCATCGGCAGCGTCGTCGTGGCGGTGTTCTCGACCCTCGTGGGCTGGGTGATCCCGCACCTGGTCCTGGTCGCCATGATCGTCGGGTTCATCGGTGGCGTCGTCGTCCTGATCGCCCGACTCAGCCGGGAGCCACCCGACCCTGACCATCCTGACGACGGCGCGGTCGTTTAGGCTCCGACCGGCCGTCGGCGCGGGGACCGCACGCCACCACCCAATCACCGCCCTCGAGGCACTCTTCAACATCGGGGATGGGAGGACTCATGCAGGTCACGGAGACCGTCGAGATCACCGGCCACCTTATGGACTCGGGCATCCTGTCGCGCGCACTCGACGACATTCGCGAGTACGGCGGCGACTTCGTGATCGAGAAGCTCACCGTCGGGCATGGCCGCGACGACCCGTCGTACGCCCGGATCCATGTCTCGGCCGACGACGAAGAGTCGATGACGCGGCTGCTCATGCGGCTGCAGACCAAGGGGGTCAACCCGACCGACGCCGAGGAGGCCGAGCTGCAACCGGCCGAGCTGGACGGCGTGTTCCCCGACAATTTCTACTCCACGACCAACCTGGAGACGCTGGTTCGCCTCGGTGGCCGCTGGGTGCCGGTGGCGCAGCCGGAGATGGACTGCGGCCTGGTCGTCGAGGGGTCGGGCGCCGACGTTCGGGTCCGGACGATCCCGATGTCCGATGTCCAGACCGGCATGCGGATCGTGTGCGGCGTCCACGGCGTCCGAGTTCGCGTCCCCGTGCCCGAGCACAGCGGTGCCGAGGCGTTCGGCTTCATGGAGTCGGTCGTGTCGAGCGAGAAGCCGCAGGCCGTGCTCGTACGCCAGGTGGCCGACGGCATGCGAGACGCGAAAGCCGCCGGCCTCCGGGTTCTGTGGGTCAGCGGCCCTGGCGTCGTCCACACCGGCGCCGCGCCGGCCATGGTGGCGATGATCGAGTCGGGATACGTCGACGTACTCTTCGCCGGCAACGCTCTCGCGACCCACGACATCGAGTCCGCTCTCTACGGCACCTCGCTCGGCGTCGACCTGGCCCACGGGCGCGGCGTCGAGCACGGCCACGAGCATCACATCCGGGCGCTCAACACCATCCGCAAGGCCGGCTCGATCGCCGATGCCGTGAAGCAGGGCGTGCTCACCGGCGGCATCATGCACTCCCTGGTGACCCATCAGAAGGACTTCGTCCTCGTTGGATCGGTACGCGACGACGGCCCACTGCCCGACGTCTACACCGACGTGATCGACGGGCAGCGCGCCATGCGCGACCACCTCGACGGCGTCGGCTTCTGCCTGATGGTGGCGACCATGCTCCACTCGGTGGCGACCGGCAACATCCTGCCGGCGTCGGTGCCGCTGGTCTGCGTCGACATCAACCCCGCCACAGTGACGAAGCTGGCCGACCGCGGCTCGTCGCAGGCGCGCGGGATCGTGACCGACGTCGGACTGTTCCTCGAGCAGCTCGCCTCCGAGCTCGTACCCGACTACCGCGCGCGCCGCACGGAGTGAGCGCACAACTCCGCCGCGTCCACGGGCCGGGCGGGTGAATCAGGGCCGGTTCGGCACCTCGACGCCGACTCGGTCGCCGGTCTGCAGGGACCTGACGCCGGCGTCGGCGACCAGACCCGCGATGTAGCCGTCCCATGCGGTGGCGCCGCCGACCCGGCCGGCGGCGACGGCGTCGACCCAGGCCGCCAGCTGGGCTCGGTAGGCCGCCTCGAAACGGGCGACGAAGTCCGGCGCCACCGGGATCGCGTCGCCACCGGCCCGTCGCATCGACGCCGCGGCCGGTGGCTCCAGCGACACCGTCCCGCCGGTGCCGACCAGCTCACCCCGGACGTCGTAGCCGTAGCCGGCGTTGACGAAGACCTCGACACTGACGAGCACCCCGGAGGCCATCTCGAGCGTGGCGAGCTGCGGGTCGGCCAGGCCGTCACCCCGATGCGGCGTGCGTACCTGGATCGATACGACCTCCTCGCCGAGCAGCCAGCGCGCGATGTCGAGCTCGTGGATCATCGAGTTGCGGACGATGCCGTGGGACGTGGCGGTCGGGTGGGCCGACGGGTTGCGATGCACGCAGTGCAGCAGCCGCGGCGTCCCGATATGGCCGTCGGTGAGCGCCCGCCTCATCGCGAGATAGCCGGGATCGAACCGCCGCATGAACCCCACTTGCACCAAGGCCCGGCCACTCGCGGCCTCGGCGTCGACGATCCGCCGGGCGTCGTCGGCGTTGGTGGCCAGCGGCTTCTCGCACAGCACCGGCAGGCCGCGTTTCAGGCAGGCGAGGGTGAGCTCGGCATGCAACGGATCAGGCGCCGCGATCACGACGGCATCGACGTCCGGCGAGTCGATCAGGTCGGACTCCGAGGACGCTGACGTCGCGTCGGCGGCCGCAGCCACTCGCGCGGCGCGGTCGGGGTCCAGGTCGTAGACGCGGGTCACCACGGCGCCGGACACCGAGGTCGCGAGCGTACGGACGTGGGCCGCGCCCATCGCTCCAGCGCCCACGACACCCACCCGTAGTCGATTCACAGCTCAACCCACCGTCGCTCCCGAGCCGAGGTCTGCATCGCCGCCACCACATCTGCCGCGGCGACGGCGTCGTCGATCGTCGCGCCCTGCGGCTTGCCCTCTGCGATCGATCGTACGAAGCGGGCGGCCTCGATCACCTTGAGGTCGTCGTAGCTCATCGCGATTCCCGAGCCCGGCTGGAACGCCCCGAGCTCGCCGACGCCGGGCGGGACCAGCTGCGTCTGCCAGGATGCGTCCTGGTAGTCCTGGTCGAGACACAGCCGCAGCTCGCCCATCCGCCGGAAGTCCCAGGCCAGGGCACCGCGATCGCCGTGCACCTCGATCCCGTAGGCGCACTGCTCGCCCACCGCGACCCGACTCGCGACGAGCGTCCCCTTCGCCCCACTGGCGAAGCCCAGCAAGGCGCTCGCGAAGTCCTCGTTCTCGACCGGCGCCGGCTCGCCGCCCTCAGCCCGGGTGAAGTGCGACGCGGCACCGGTCGCCCGAGGTCGCTCGGTGATGAACGTGGTCACGTCGCTGACCAGGTGGGTGACGTCGCCGACCACGTACCTCGCCAGGTCGGCGCCGTGGCAGACCAGGTCGCCGAGCACTCCCGACCCGGCCCGGGCGATCTCGAACCGCCACGACAGCGCTCCGGCCGGATGGGCCGAGTAGTCGGCGAGCAGCCGGATGTCGACCTGCTCGATCCGGCCGAGCCTCCCCTCGCCGACCAGCTCCCGGGCCCACTCGACCGCCGGTGCGTTGCGGTAGTTGAACCCGACGGCGGACTGCACGCCGGACGCGTGGACGGCCGCGGCCACTGCCCGGGTCTCATCGACGCCGCGGCCGACCGGCTTCTCCACCCAGACGTGCTTGCCCGCCTCGGCGGCGGCGACCGCCACCTCGCGATGGATGAAGTTCGGACCGGTCACGCTGACAGCGTCCACATCGTCGCGGGCGACGACGTCACGCCAGTCCGAGCCGGACGCCTCGAAGCCGTACGCGGCGACTGCGTCGTCCAGCCGCCCGTCCTCGGCCGGGTCGGCCACCGCGACCAGCCGGGGCCGTAGGGCGAGGTCCGGATAGTGCTGACGCACCCGTGAGTACGCCCGCGCATGCACCTGCCCCATCCACCCGAAGCCGACGACGCCGACTCCCAGAGCCGCAAGCTCGCTCACGACTCGACCTCGGCCTTGATCTCTCGGGCCAGCTCGGAGTCTGCACCGAGCTCCTGCTCGAGCTCCTCGCTGAGCTTCTCCAGCTCGGCCTTGCCGGCCATCATCGCGACGAGTTCCTCCAGCGTGATCTCCGCTTTCGGGAAGTCGCCCATGCTGCGACCTCGGCGCAACAGCATGAAGCGGTCGCCGACCGGCCAGGCATGGTTCGGATTGTGCGTGATGAAGATGACGGCGAGGCCGCGTTCGCGAGCCTTCGCGATGTACTTCAGCACGACACCGGACTGCTTCACGCCGAGTGCCGCCGTCGGCTCGTCGAGGATCAGCACACGCGCCCCGAAGTAGACCGCCCGGGCGATCGCCACACACTGCCGCTCGCCGCCGGACAGGGTGCCGATCGGCTGATCGACGTCGCGCAGGTCGATGCCCATCGCGGCGAGCTCCGACTTCGTGGTCTTGCGCATGAAGTCGATGTCCATGCGCTTCAGCGGCCCGATCCCCTTCGTCGGCTCGGAGCCGAGGAAGAAGTTGCGCCAGACCGGCATCAGCGGCACGACAGCGAGGTCCTGGTAGACCGTGGCGATGCCGAGCGCCAGCGCGTCCCGCGGACTGTCGAGGTGCCGATCCTCGCCGTCGATGACCAGCCTGCCGTCGTCGTGCTCGTGGGCACCGGCGAGGATCTTGATGAACGTCGACTTGCCGGCCCCGTTGTCGCCGAGCACACAGGTCACCTCGCCGGCCTTCACCGACGTGGTGACCTCGCGCAGGGCGATCACACTGCCGTAGCGCTTGCCGATGTCGTCGACCTCGATGATCGGCGTGCCCGGTGGGGGCAGCTCGACCCGCTCGGCGACCTGGGTGGCCGAAGCCGCCTCGTTCGCCCCGGTCATCGCGCCACCTCCGCTCGTTTCCGTACCCAGCTGTTCAGCAACACCGCTGCCAACAGCATCACGCCGAGGAACGTCTGGAGCCAGTTGTTGTCCCACTGGGCGTAGACGATTCCCTGGTTCGCCATGCCGTAGATGAGGGCACCGAGCGCCGCGCCGATCGCCGAGCCGTAACCGCCGGTCAGCAGGCAGCCGCCGACGACCGCGCAGATGATGAAGATGAACTCGTCGCCGACGCCCCGCTCGCTCGTCGCCGACGCCGACTCGAACAGCAGGATCATGCCGACCAGCCAGCCGGCGCCGGCGGTGGTCATGAACAGGCCGACCCCCAGGTTGACGGCTTGCAGCAGCACCTCCCACTCGCCGAACACGCCGCCCCACCATTTGCCGAGCGCCGACAGCGCCGCGCTCAGCACGAGCGACACCATCAGCAGGAAAGCGATGCCGAGGATCATGCCGAACGACAGCAGGCGCGCGCGCAGAAGCGCCCACAAGCCGCTGGTGCCATCG
>JALDXR010000476.1:0-3466 GCA_032154865.1 Nocardioidaceae bacterium | reverse complement strand
CGCCACGAGTTCGCCGAACATCCGGTTGTAGTCGGCCTGCTGCTCGACCGGGTTGGTCCGCTGCAGCCGCGACTTCACCGACTGGATCCGCCGCGTCGTGGTCAACTCCTGCAGCCTGGCCAGCAAGGCGTCGACCAGCCCGGCGTCCGGAGCCCCGGCAGCCCGCAACGGCTCGACCGCGAGCGCCGATACGACCGACCGGGCGCCTTCGTCGGCGATCCGGGCACCGACCCGAGCGGGCCAGCCCGGATCGGCCTGGGCCGGCATCGGCTCGGCCGCGGTCGCCACCCACACCGCGCTCAGCCACGGATGGGTGAAGTCGTCGCCGTCGACGTCGGCAGCGCTGTCGCCGACCAGCTGCGGGTACTGGATCACCGCCTTGAGCGCCTCGCGTTCGTCGGCGTAGCGGGGATCGCGTACGTCTGGCACCGCCGGACCTTCCAGGGTCGGCGCCTCCTCCCGCCCGGTCGTCGGCAGAGTCCCGCCGGAGGTGGCAGCGGCGGCGCGACGCACCTCGGTACGCACCTCGTCGATGTCCATGCCCACCATGCCGGCCAACTCGCGGACGAACGCCTCGACCTTGGACTTGTCGCGGACACTCGCCACCAGCCTCGCGGCGTCGCGCATCGCATTGACCCGCTGGTCGGCCCGGTCGAGGTCGTAGCGGTTGACCAGGTTGTGCAGCACGAAGCGATAGAGCGGCAGCCGCCGGGCGACCAACTCGCGAACGGCGGCATCGCCCTTGGCCAACCGCAGATCGCACGGGTCGAGACCGTCCGGCTCGATGGCGACGTAGGTCTGGGCGACGAACTGCTGATCGCCCGAGAACGTACGCAGTGCCGCCTGCTGACCGGCCTCGTCGCCGTCGAAGGTGAAGATCACCTCGCCGCGGAACTCGTCATGGTCGGCGAGCAGCCGCCGCAGCACCCGGGCGTGATCCGGCCCGAACGCCGTGCCACAGGTCGCGACGGCGGTCTCGACACCGGCCTCGTGGCAGGCCATCACGTCGGTGTAGCCCTCGACGACGACCGCCTGCATCGCCTGGGCGATCGGCCGCCGGGCGAGATCGACGCCGTAGAGCACCTGACTCTTCTTGTAGAGCGGCGTCTCCGGTGTGTTGAGATACTTCGCCGCGATCCGGTCGTCGTCGAACAGCTGCCGCGCCCCGAAGCCGACGACGTCGCCGGACAGGTCGCGGATCGGCCACAGCAGCCGGCCCCGGAACCGGTCGTAGCCGCCACGCTGCCCACGCGCGATCAGTCCGGCCGTGACGAGCTCGTCCTCGGTGAAGCCCTTCTGCCGCAAGTACGTCAGCAGTGATTGTCCCCCGCGCGGTGCGAAGCCGAGGCCGAAGCGCTCGGCGGCGTCGCGATTGAAGCCGCGCTGGTCGAGGAACTGCCGGGCCACCTTGGCATCGGGCGACTCGGCGAGCTGCTCGAGGTAGAACGCGGCGGCGGCGCGATTGGCCTCCACCAGACGAGCCCGGCGCTGCGGATCGCGACGCGGCCCGGCGCCACCGTCCTCATAGCGCAGCGCGATGCCGTAGCGACCGGCGAGCCGCTCGACCGCCTCGGTGAAACCGAGACCGTCCATCTTCTGCAGGAACGTGAACACGTCCCCGCCCTCCTGGCAGCCGAAGCAATGATAGAAGCCGCGACTCGGCGTGACGTTGAACGACGGACTCCGCTCGTCATGGAACGGGCACAGTCCTTTGAGATCGCCGCCGCCGGCCGGCCGCAGCGTGACGTACTGGCCGATGACCTCGTCGATGCGGGCACGCTCACGTACGAGTGCGATGTCCTCGTCGCGGATCCGGCCGGCCACGCAGAGAGTCTAGGTCGGCGGCCGGACGGTGGCGGCCTCGCCTCCACAGCCGCGGTCACTCTGCACGGCGTTGCGACCCACTCTGCACGGCGTTTGCGCACTCTGCATGGTGTGGACGCCATGCGGAGTGCGCACTCACCACGAGAACGTGGTATCGCGACAGGAGTCAGAGCAGCTGCTCCGCCCAGGCCCGGGCCGAGCCGTCGGTGAGCGACGCGACCTGGTCGATGACGGCCCGGAGCCGACCCGGATCGTCGGTCGCCGCATCGAAGAGCTCCCGGAACAACGGCTCGAGCTGCTCGGGCCGGACGGCCAGCGCCGCGACCAGGCCCGCCAGCAGATCCCGCTGGTCGCGTAGCAGCGACACCCGCTCGTCACGCCGCATGACGAAATGCGCGGCGACCCCCTTGAGGACGGCGATCTCGACGAGGATCCCGTCGGGTACGACGAGATCCGCCGCGAACCGGGTGTGGGGGCCGGAGCCGTACGCGTCGTGGGTCGCGGCGAGGATCGTGGCGTAGAAGCGGCCGATCAGCGCGCTGGTCAGCGCCTTGAGACCGACTTGGGCCGGCAGCCGCCCGTCGTACGGTTCGGTCGGCCACTCGGGCAGCGCCAGGAGGCGCCCGAGTCCGGCCGCGAGCTCGTCGTCGGGCGCCGGGAGGTACCAGTCGCGCACCGCCTCGAACACGCCGTCGGTGGCCTCGGTCGACGTCCGGAGACTCGCCAGGTCGACCCGGCCCGCGACCACGGCGTCCTCGACGTCGTGCACCGAGTAGGCGATGTCGTCGGCCAGGTCCATCACCTGCGCCTCGAGACACGGCCGACGCGCCTCGGCGCCGTCCCGTACCCAGGTGAACACACCGATGTCGTCGTCGTAAGCGCCGAACTTCCGCATCGCACGCTCCTGCCCGTCGGAGTGCCGGCCCAGTGGACGCGGTGCGTCGGCGAGCGGCCAGGGGTACTTCAGGCAGGCGTCGAGCACGGCCCGGGTCAGGTTGACGCCGACACTGCGACCGTCCTCGGTCACGGTCTTCGGCTCGAGACGGGTCAGGATCCGTAGCGTCTGGGCATTGCCCTCGAACCCACCGACGTCGACCGCCGCCTCGTGCAGTGCCCGCTCGCCGTTGTGACCGAACGGTGGATGCCCGAGGTCGTGGGCGAGTGCGGCGGTCTCGACGATGTCCGGGTCGCAGCCGAGCCGACTGCCGAGGTCACGGGCGATCTGCGCCACTTCGAGCGAATGGGTGAGCCGATTGCGGACGAAGTCGCCCGTTCCGGGGCCGACGACCTGGGTCTTGGCGGCGAGCCGGCGGAACGCGGCGCAATGGACGACGCGGGCCCGGTCGCGAGCGAAGGGAGTACGTCCGGAGCGGCCGCTCGACTCGGGCACGAGGCGATCGACGTCGGCGGCGCCGTAGCCAGGGGTCGGCGGCGGGAGTTCCACCCGGAGCAGGCTAGCCGCTGGGGTGGTATCACCGTGGCGGGCTACGGCATCCTCGTCCACATGACCGGTCGACGCCGTACGTCCGGGCGACTCGGCCGGACTCGCGTCGCCGTCATCATGTTCGCGCTCCTCCCCTGCCTGGTCGGCTGCGGCGGCGACGACGTCGGTGCGATCGTCGAGAACCCGGTCGTCGTCGCG
>JALDXR010000475.1:0-3467 GCA_032154865.1 Nocardioidaceae bacterium | reverse complement strand
GCACACGGGGGCCCGGACCGCGGGGCGGGTACTGCACCCCGGCTGCGCGGGGCGGCAGGGCGCGGGCCGGGCGCCCTTGTCCCCCGTCCCCGAGCGGCTGTACCCATGGCGCGGAGGGGACATGCATGGAGGACGCGTGCGATCAGTTGTCTTGGTGGTTCGGTTCGGCTCCGCTCGCGGCGTCCTCGATGATGTGGCGAATCTGCCGGGCGTTCTCGCGAGCGGTCCTCGCCGTGCGTTGCAGATGTTCTGCGGCCGCATCGCGTCCGTCCTCACGGGCTCGGCCGGCCAGCCGCTCCCGTAGCGCAGCCTTCTCCTCGAGGGTCTCGGCCGCTGTCCAGAGGGCGTTCTCGGCCACCCGGGAGTGCTGCTTCGCCAAGCTCAGTGGCGACCACGCGTGTCCCACCCGGCAGCGGTAGCGGGTCAGTCTTCCCTCGTCGATCTCGTACAACGGCCCGGAGCAGTCTGGGCAGACGAACGCAGAGGGCTCGCCGGGATGTTCGGCGAGGTCGACGGCGGTGGCTTGTGGAGCAACCATGCTCACCTCCGTGGCCATCAGCTCCGACACCGGGGCCGAGGCGGTCGGCGGCGCCGGTCGGTCGATCAGTTCGAGCACCAGGTCCGCGATCTTCGCGGCCGGCACGACATGGTCGACGACCGCCGCGTCGATTGCGGCTTGCGGCATGGACGGATGCAGTGCCTCGTCCGGATCTTGGACGATGCCGACACCCCCACGGAGCCGGACCGCGACCATGCCGGCGGCGCCGTCGTCGAGTGCACCGGACAGGATCACCCCGATCACCCGAGCGCCGGCGGCGGCCGCCGCCGAGCGGAAGAGTACGTCGATGGCCGGCCGGAATCCGTTCTCGCGAGGCCCGCACGACAGAGCCGTGGCTGCTTCGTTGATCTCCAGGTGGCGTCCGGGTGGCGCGAGGCGGATTGCGCCCGGCTGCAGCGGCTCGCCATCCTCGGCGAGCTTGACACGCAACTCGGCTCCTCGGCTGAGGATCTCCGGGAGGCGGGTCTCGTCGTCGGCCGGCAGGTGAACGACCACCAGCACGGTGGCGGCGAGATCGGCCGGCAGTCGTGCGACGAGGTCCGTGAGCGGCTCGATCCCACCGGCCGAGGCGCCCACGACGATGATGTCCCTTTTATCCATGTGGTCTCCAGAACTGCCCTGCTGGGACTTCGTGTTGTCCTGTGCCCGTGAAACGGCTCCTTGAACCCGCGCATGGCAGATTCGGCCGAGCCAGGTCAGTCCGCACGGCTGTCGCACCCGAGCGCGGGCGGACGGGATGAAGCGGACCGGGCCGGTCGGCCTAGTGTTGGCCCGGTGACTGACGATGCGCCGGTGGACCCAGAGCGGAGTGTGACGCCATGAGCTTCGACAACGAGGCCTTTCGTGCCGGATTCCCGTCGCTCGACTCCGGCATCGCGCACTTCGACGGGCCGGGCGGCACGCAGACGCCACGTGTGGTGGGCGAGGCGATGATGCGCACCCTCATCGCCCCGCTGTCCAACCGCTTCGAGGGCGCCCGGTCGGAGCAGAACGCCGAGGACGCGGTGGCGAACTTCCGGCTCGCGTTCGCCGATCTGCTCGGGGCCGATCCGGGCGGCATCGTCTATGGCCGCAGTGCCACGCAGCTGACGTACGACCTCTCCCGGGCGATCGCGAAGACCTGGCGACCCGGCGACGAGGTCGTCGTGACCCGGCTCGACCACGACGCCAACGTCAGCCCTTGGCTGCAAGCAGCAGCCGCCGTCGGTGCAGAGATCCGGTGGCTCGACTTCGACCCGGAGACCGCCGAGCTCGATGAGCCGGATGGGGTGATCACCGAGCAGACCCGGCTGGTCGCTGTCACTGCGGCGTCCAACCTGCTCGGCACCCGACCGCCGCTACGACGGATCGCCGATGCCGCGCACGCGGTCGGCGCACTCGTCTACGTCGACGGCGTGCACTACACCGCCCATCACCTGCCGGATGTGGCGGCGTTCGGAGCAGATCTGTTCGTCTGCTCGCCGTATAAGTTCTTCGGGCCGCACTGCGCCGCCCTGGCCGCGGCTCCCGATCTGCTCGAGTCGTTGCATCCCGACAAGCTCGCGCCGGCGACCGACGTCGTGCCGGAGCGATTCGAGCTCGGCACGTTGCCTTACGAGATCATGGCCGGCGCGACCGCGGCCGTCGACTTCATCGCCGCGGCGGCGCCGAGTGACGGCACCCGACGGGAGCGACTGGCGCGATCCTACGACGCCATCGACGAACACGAGCAGCGGTTGCGGGAGATCGCCGAGAACGGCCTGGTCGACCTCGGCGCGACCGTCTACTCCCGCGCCAAGAGTCGTACGCCGACCCTGCTCGCGACGCTGCCCGGCCGCCGCTCCGTGGACGCCTACCGCTTCCTGCTGACCAAGAACGTGCTGGCGCCGGCGGGCTTCTTCTACGCCCACCAGGCCCAGCTCCGTCTCGATCTCGACGACCCGGACGGACTGCGGGTCGGCCTGGCGCCCTACTCCACCGACGACGAGGTGGCCCGGCTGCTGGACGGTCTGGCCGAGTTCCTGGCGGACTAGCTCGTAGCCGGTCGGCCGTCAGGCGGTCGTGTCCGCGTCGACTTTGTCGGGAGGCGGCGCCTGTCCTGTGTCATGCGGACGACGAACGCGTCGATGAGTACGCCGACCGCCAGGGCTAATCCGATCGACTTGACGACCGAAGTCATCCGACCTCGTGCCGCGTAGGCGATTCGCTTGATCTCAAGAGCGCTTGAGGTCGCAGTATCGCGCCATGAGCGGCACATCTTCTGAGCCGATGACCTCGGCCGATTTCGAGTCACTGATGTCCACACTCGCGTCGGCATGGAACCGCGGCGACATCACGACGGCGATGAGGTACTTCACGGCGGACATCGTCTATCACGAGCCGCCGGACCGGCAGCTCTACGTCGGCCTCGACGAGATGTACGAGTTCTCCGGCGGATCCGACCCGCCACCGATGTCGCTGGTCTGGCACCACCTGATCTTCGATCCCGAGACGTCCATCGGCATGGGTGAGTACACGTACCACGGTGAGCGCCAGTATCACGGTGTCGCGATCGTGCAGTGCGCCGGCGGCCGGATCCGGCGCTGGCGGGAGTATCAGTACGCGGACGAGCTCGACTGGCCGGCCTTCGTCGGCGAGAGCAGATTCGACAACGACGCCGGCTGATTGTGGTGTCGGTCAGGCGGCGTCGGTGTTGTAGCGGCCGGCGGTGTACTGCTGCCTACTCGATCTCGGCCGTGCCGTACTCGGGTCGCCCGGTCGGCCGGTAGACGTGGATTGCGACGCCGGAGTCGGTGGTCCGAGTGCTGACCAGGGTGAGTCCGGTGTCGAGTCCGCGCTGGGGAAAGAGCCGGTCACCTTCGCCGACGATGACCGGGAAGATCAGCAGCCGATGCTCGTCGACGAGGCCGTGCTCGAGCAGGGTACGAAC
>JALDXR010000474.1:0-3472 GCA_032154865.1 Nocardioidaceae bacterium | reverse complement strand
TGAAGAACGGCGGCTCCCACGGGTTGGTGCCTGCGCCGTGGCCGAGGTTGTCGAGCACGTACGGATCGGCCGCGGCGAAGACGTCGGCGTTGGTCGCGCCTGGACGGGTGACGGCGGCCGCCTCGAACAGCGCGTCGTAGACCTTCTGATGGATCTCCCGCTGCTCATTTGTCGGCTTGACGTTGCCGCAGACGTAGACCCGCGTCATGTCGCCGTAGTAGCCGTTGAAGCAGGCACCGATGTCGATGATCACCAGGTCGCCGTTGCGCATGATGCGGTCGGAGGTGAACCGCCGATACGGCGCGGTGTACGGCCCGGACGCCACGATGTTCTGGCATTGCGACCACTCACTGCCGAGCGCGGTCATCGTGTGCCACGCGACGGCGAGCACCTCGCACTCCTTGACGCCCGGCTTCATGAATCGCAGTGCCGCGTCGAACGCCGCCTCGGTGATGACGTTCGCGATCCGCAGGCACTCCTTCTCGTCCTCGGTCTTGACCTCCTTGGCCCGCATCAGGACGCCGTCGTAGCCGTCGACGAACTCGGTCTTCGGAAACGCCTCGCGCAGTTCCTTCTCGAGCGTCGGACTCCACAGGTCGACGCCGACGACCTTGCCGGCCAACGAGCCGACCTGGGCCTCGACCTGAGCGGCCCAGCGCTTCATGCCGATCGGCTCGCGGAAGTTGGCCCGCGGCTGGATCTGGTCCTCGCTCATCCAGGTCATCCGCTCGCGGCAGTGGACGTAGTCCATCGTCCACAGGATCGGATCGCTGTCCTTGGCGAGGACGACGACGGCGTTGCCGAGGATGAACGCCGGTCCGAGGTGATGCCGGTAGCCGGTCAGATAGCGGCAGTCCTCGGGCCGGAACACGAAGAGCAAGTCGACGTCGGAGGCGGCCACCGCGTCCTTGCCCCGCTGCAGCCGCTCGCGAAGCATCCGGCCCGGATCGAACCGCGCCTCCCAGTCGACCGGCATGACCCCTCGGTCGGTCGTCATGGGTTCCTCCTCGACGTCGCCGTCAGCTCCGGCGATCGCTGCTGACGGAGGGCCGGGTTGCGCAAGGTGGCCGACTCCAGGACGGCCGGGTTGACGACCGACTCGGGGAGCTCTCCTCGTACGAGCCGGACCGCGGCGTCGACACTTCGGGTCGCCAGCTCGGCCTCGGCCGTACGACTCCACGCCGCCGAGTGAGCGGTCAGGAGGATGCGGCCGGACCGCAGCATCGGATCGTTGCGCGGCAGTGGCTCGCGCTCGGTCGTGTCGAGACCGGCGCCGGCGACCGCCCCTCGACGGATCGCCGCGAGCAGCGCGACTTCATCGACGAGGCCGCCTCGCGCCGTGTTGACGATGACGGAGTCCGGGCGCATGGCGGCGATCTCGTCGGCTCCGATGAGATGCCGATTGTCCGGAGACATCGGCGCGTGCAGACTCACATGGTCGGCCGTGGCGAGCAGCGTCGGCAGGTCGACCAGATCGACTCCCGCGTTCGCGGCGATGTCCGGTTCGACGTACGGGTCGGTCGCGATGACGTTGGCGTACAGAGCGCCGGTCTTGCGCGCCAGGGCCTGACCGATCCGGCCGAGCCCGACGATGCCGAGACTCAGTTCGCCAAGCCGACGGATGTCACGTCGGATCGTGTGGACGGCCGACGGATCACGTTCCCACTCGCCCAGGCGGACGGCGCTGTCCAGCTCGCAGACCCGGCGTTCGACCGCGAGCAGCAGGCCGAGTGCGTGGTCGGACACCTCCTCGACGGACGCGTCCGGCACGTTGGCGACGACCACTCCGCTTCGCGTGGCGGCCGCGACGTCGACGTTGTCGTAGCCCACTCCGCGGCGGACGAGGCCGTGGCAGCGCGGCATCGCGGCCAGCTCGGCGACACCGAACCACTCCACCGATCCGACGATCACCACCGTCGACTCAGCGGCCTGCTTCGCGATGTCCTCGACCGACCAGAGCGGTGCGCTGCGGACCTGGGCGCCGGCTCGCTCGATCGCAGCTTCGGCCTCGGTGAGCGGCCCGAGGCGCTCGGACACGATGACGAGCTCGTCTGCCGGTCGCACATGAGATACTTTACAACATGTCTGATTGACATCTCGGGGTCGAGGACCGCGGTCGGATCGGTGCAGGCGCCTCGCGGTTCGGGGGTGGTCAGGGCCGATGCCAAGCCCGGCGGACCGCCACTCCGGTGGCCACGACCGAGCCGCCGACGACCCACAAGACGCCGGCCGTACCCGCGAATCCCGCCATCAGACCGGCGGCGGCCGGGAGTGTGACCTGGCCGAGCCGGTTGGCCGACAGCCGTACCGACATCGCGGTGCCGCGCGTCTCGGCGCTCGTCTGAGTCGCGATCCATGCCATCGTGAGGGGCTGACACAGACCCAGTGCGAAGCCTGCGATCGCCATCGCCACCATGGCCGCCGCCAGCGAGGACGTGAACGGCAGGGCGGCGACGCCGAGTCCTGCGGTCACGACGCCGGTGAACAGCAGCGGGATCCGGCCGATCCGGCCGACCATCCAGCCGATGCCGAGCCTCGACACCATCGACGCCGCTGCTCGGGCGGCGAGCAACGCCGATACCGCGGCGACCGACAGCCCGCGCTCCTCGCCCAGCGCGGGGAGATAGACCACGAGAATGTCGACTGCCGCGATCACGACGAGGCTCACGAGCAGCGAGGCGACCAGCCCGGGAGTCGCCAGAAGCGAGCGGAGACCGGTCGCCGGCGGCGGGTCGTCGGGGTCGGCCACCGGATCGACCGGGCGGACCCGACCGGCGTCGGCCGGCGCCGCGATCGCCGGGATCACCGACAGCACCGCGATGACTCCTCCGAGCAGCAGCGCCCACCGGGTCCCGTCGGTTGCCATTCGGCTGGCGATCAGGCCGCCGAGCATCGGCCCGGCGAGCTGGCCGACCGAGGCGAAGAAGGTGAACTGACCGAACCGGCGGTCGAGGTTGTCCTCACTGCTCTCGTTGGCGACCGTCGTCTGCACGGCGACCATGACGAGCAGGTGACCCAGCCCGAAGAGCACGAACATCGCCACCAGACCCGACAGGCCACCGAACAGCCCGAGCCCGAGGCCGGACACCGCGAGCAGCCCGGCACCGGCGATCTGAAACCGACGCGGGCCGAACCGATCGACCCGCCGTCCGACCGCGATCCCGACCACGAGCGGAACCAGCGCGAATGACGCCGAGATCAGCCCGAGGTAGCGGGCCGGGACACCGAGCTCGAGAACCCGGTAGGACACCATCGGCCGGATCAGGTTCACCGACGTATGGACGAGAAGTACGACGATCAGGAGGCGGAGGAACCAGGGAGCCGGACGTCGAACCCAGGTTCGCGGTCGGCCCGTCGTGATCACCTCTCATACATGAATCATCATGCATGATATGTGATCTGTCGTTGCTCGACGGTTCCTCCGGGCCTCGCTCCGGGGAAGCCGGCCACGCGGCCTCGTCCACGAGGGCGA
>JALDXR010000053.1:0-11908 GCA_032154865.1 Nocardioidaceae bacterium | reverse complement strand
CGCAGATCGTCTCGCTGGCACGCACTCACCTGCGGCATCCGGTCAACATCCGGGCCGAGTCGACGACCGAGCAGCAGACCGTCCCGGCGACGGCCCAGTTCATCTATCGGGCGCACCAGTCCGACAAGCTGGAGATCGTGGCCCGGATCCTGCAGTCCGAGAGCAGCGGGCGCACCATCGTGTTCACCCGGACCAAGCGGCAGGCGCAGCGGGTCGCCGACGAGCTCAAGGAGCGCGGCTTCCCGTCGTCGCCCCTGCATGGCGACATGGCGCAGGACGCGCGGGAGCGGGCGCTCAAGCGATTCCGCGACGGTCGAGTCCAGGTACTCGTCGCGACCGACGTCGCCGCGCGGGGCATCGACGTCGAGGCCGTCACCCACGTGATCAACTTCGAGTGCACCGAAGACGAGAAAGCCTACCTCCATCGGATCGGTCGCACCGGTCGAGCCGGTGCCTCCGGCGTCGCGGTCACGCTGGTCGACTGGGCCGACATCACCCGCTGGAAGGTGATCAACGCCGCCCTCGACCTGCCGTTCGAGAACCCGGAGGAGACCTACTCGACCTCCGACCACCTCTATCGCGACCTCGGCATCCCGCGGGAGGCCACCGGACGGATCGTCCCGGCGCCGAAGCAGTCGGATCGGGAGGCCGATGGCGGATCCGCGTCGGATGCCAGGAAGCGGGAGGACAAGAAGTCGAGCCGACCACGCCGCCGCAGGCGACAGCGGCGCCGGACCCGGAGCGGTCGACCCGTCGACCAGCCTGGGTCGCAGGGGACGGACGGCTAGGCGAGGACGCTGACCGAGGTGCCGATATCGGCGAACCGCCACATCGCCTTGGCGTCGGCCAGCCGCTGCCGGATGCAACCGTGGGAGCGCGGCGTTCCGAGCTGAGCGGACGTCTGCACCTCGTCGCCGTTGGAGTTCTCGGGGATGTCGTGGAACCCGATCGCCGCGTTGTCGCCCTCGGTGAACCGCACGAAGTACTCCATCGTGCTCTGACCGTCGAACGAGACGGCCCAGCGCGACCGGGAGTAGACGTCGTAGCGGCCGGCGTCCAGGTTGTCGTACACGCTCCCGGACACGAGGTAGCTGCGTTGCACCCCGTCCTTGGGCCCGATCAGCCAGACCCGCTGGTCGGACATGTCATAGACCACCCGGCGGCCGTGACCGGACCTCCGTGGGGCGTTCGCCGGATCACCGTGCTCGGCACGCTCGGCCGCGGCACGGTTGCTGACGCTTCGGAGCGGGAGGTCGACGGACCTCGTCGGAGCGAGCGCGTCGTCGTCCACGTCAGCGATGGTGACGGTGACCTCTGTGGCAGCCTCGGCCGCCGGCAACACCGGCGCCTCGGCCCGGTAGGGAACGAACCCGGTCGCCGCTCCGGCTGCCGTAAGCGTCAGAGCCAGGGACGTCGTGAAGAACAAGATCCGGCCGTATCGCGGCCTGGATCGACGCATGGCAGGCTGCCGACGGCCCGCCCCTCTATGCTCCACCACGCCATCGTAAGGGCAGCAAGCGAACTGGCGGTGTTATGGCGCGTTCGACTGGGTATCGCCCCGAAGACTGACGGCCAGATCGCGATAGGCCTGGGCGCCGCGATGTGACCGCGCCGTGCCCAGGATCGACCGTCCGATCGCCGGCGCCTCCGCGAACCGGACCGTCTTGGGGATCGGCGGACCGAGTACGGGAAGCTCGTACGTCGACCCGATCGCGCCGAGCACCGCCCGCGCGTGCTTCGTGCGCCCGTCGTAGAGCGTCGGGAGTACGCCGAGCACCGTCAGGTCGCGATTGGTGTACTGGCGTACGTCGTGGACGGTGTCGAGCAGTTGACCAACGCCGCGATGCGACAGCGTCTCGCACTGCAGTGGGATCAGGACCTCGTCGGCCGCGGACAGGGCCGCCACGGTGAGCATGCCCAGCGACGGCGGACAGTCGAGGAAGACCCAGTCGTACTCCGGGGTGACGGCCTCGAGCCCGGTGCGGACGACCTGCTCACGTCCCGGCCGGGAGGGCAGCTCGGCCTCGACGGCAGCGAGCTCGATGGTGGCCGGCAGCAGGTCCGGCCCGTCGTCGGTCGTGACGATCACGTCGTGCGCCGATCGATCCTGCATCAACACCTGACGCATCGAGAGCTCGAGATCCTCGGGGTCGATTCCGAGAGCGAAGGTCAGACAGGCCTGCGGGTCCAGGTCGACGAGCAGCACCCGCTGACCCTGTTGGAACAACGCGGCCCCGAGAGTCGCCACGGTGGTCGTCTTGGCGACGCCGCCCTTCTGGTTCGCGACCGCGATGGTCCGGGTCATCTGGTCATTGTGCCGGACCCGATCCGGCTACCGACTTGCCGCCACGATCGACTACCGCAATGCTGAGGCGATGTCTGGAACGGCCCTGATCACCGGAGCGACCGCGGGAATCGGCTATGCCTTCGCGACCGAGATCGCATCCCGGGGACACGACCTGGTGCTGGTCGCCCGCGACCAGGAGCGACTCAAGACGACCGCGAAGGAGCTGGCCGAAGCCCATGGCGTCGACGTCCGGACCCGGACCGCGGACCTGACCACGACGGTCGGCATCAAGCGGGTCGCCAAGGTTCTCGCGGACAGTGATCGGCCGATCGGACTGCTGGTCAACAACGCCGGCTTCGCCCTGCGGAAGCGGTTCACCGAGAACCCCGTCGTGGACGAAGAGGCCGTGCTCAACGTCATGGTGCGGGCGCCCCTGCACCTGACCCACGCGGCGCTGAACGCGATGACGCCGCGACGCCGGGGCGGGATCGTCAACGTCGCGAGTGTCGCCGGCTTCACTCCGCGGGGCACGTACGGCGCGCACAAGGCCTGGCTGATCAGCTTCAGCCGCTGGGCGCATCTGGCGTACGAGGATCAGGGCGTCCACGTGATGGCGTTGTGCCCCGGATTCGTACGCACGGAGTTCCACCAGCGCATGGAGGCCCGGACCGACAACATCCCGGAGTGGATGTGGATGGACGCGGGTGAGCTGGTCCGGAGCGCACTGGCCGATCTGGACCGCGGCGTCGCCGTGTCGGTGCCGACGCTGCGGTGGAAGGCGATCGCCAGCCTGTCTCGCCTCGCGCCCGACCGCCTGGTTGCCCGGCTCGCCAGGTTGGGTCGCTGACCGCAGCCGACGGCGCCCGCTCCACTGGCGGTGTGGGGTTCAGCCGAGGTCGACGATGGCTGCGACCGGGCCACCACCGTCCGGGCCCTGATGGGCTGCCGAGACCGAGACGAAGACGGCGGGATCGCCGGTCACCGCGGCCGTCACTCCGCCCACACAGGCCTTGATCTGACGGTGCCAGTGCACGTCGGAGTCGTCGAGCATGGCGTTGCGGCGACCGCGTACCTCCCCGTCCTGACTCGCCTCGCACTTGAGGAAGACGTTGACCAGCCGGCCGTCGAGGTCCGACGGGTGCGGCCGATCCGGGAGCTCCAGTCCTGCATCGCGGATCGCCCCCCAGATGCCGTCGGCGTCGAGTGCGTCGCGCATCACGGAGTGCCCGATCCGGAAGCGGCCGCCGATCCCTCTCGCATTGCCGACGACGACCACCTGCGCTCGGTCCAGCTCGACGCCGGAGGAGCAGGACGCGACCGCCGAGTACAGCCCGCGGTTGTGCATGACGTCCTCGTCCGGCGGCATCTCGATCTCGCCGAGCCCGACCGCCACGCCGAGGGCCGTACAGCCGTTCGAGAGGTCCATGGACTCGTGGGTGTGCTCGGTCCACACCGTGTGGCCCCGGCTCTTGGCGTCCCGGATGGTGTGGATCGTCAGCAGTGGTGTCTTGGTCTGGACGTAGTGCACGTCGGCCGGATCGGTGATGCCGGCCTCGGCCATCGCGGCGCGGACACCCTCGGCGACCTTGGTGATCATCCCGGCCCGACCGATCTCCTCCGGCAGCAGCGGCTCGCTCATCGCGTAGCCGACCGTCAGTCGCGGCTCGTCGGAAGCCGGCGCCGCCCCCTCGGGAAGCGTGGCGAAGACCGTCGCGTGCGGGCTGATCACACCGTCGGTGCCGCCGGACCACACGATCGGCACCTGGTCGACCTCGTCCGCCGAGCGGGTGCCCTTGGCCACCAGCACTTCGCGGAACGCGCGGTCGGCGATGATCCGGGTGTAGTCGTTGACTCCGCCGTTGCCCTCGGTCTTGCCGATGATCGCGATGACCCGATCGGCCTCCATCGCTTCGTCGTCGAGAAGTCGCTCGAGCTCGCTGGCGTCGGCGACCGAATGGATCGGGATCTTGCGGACTTCGATGGCCGGGGGCATCTGCGGATCTACCTTTCGTCGCGTACGACGACCGTACCCGCCTCGCCCTCCACTGCCTCGGCGATCCGGCCGAGCGACGTGATCGCCGACGGGCGCCCCGTACGCTCGACGAACCGGCAGGCGGCCTCGACCTTCGGCCCCATCGACCCGCTCGCGAAGTGACCGTCCGCCGCGAACTTGCGCAGCTCACCGGCGGTGACTCGGCCCAGGGCTCGCGCCTCCGGAGTCTCCCACCCGATGACCGCGGCGTCCACGTCGGTCGCGATCACCAGCCGATCGGCCGCGAGCTGTTCGGCCAGCAGCACGGCCGTGAGGTCCTTGTCGATCACGGCCTCGACGCCGACGTAGCCCTGCTCCGCGTCGTAGACGGTCGGGATGCCGCCGCCGCCGGAGCACACGACGACCCACCCCTCGTCGAGCAGCGTGGTCGCCGCCGCGACATCGAGACAGGCCCGCGGCTCGGGCGACCCGACGACCCGGCGCCAGCCGCGTACGCCTCGGTCCACCCAGTGCTGGCCGTGCTCGGTCATGAGCTGCGCTTCGTCGTGCGGCAGGTAGCGCCCGATCGGCTTGGTCGGATGCAGGAACGCCGGATCGTCGCGGTCGACAAGCGTGCGCGAGACGAGCGCCACCGACCGGGTCTTGGATCCCCGCGCGGTGAGTGCCCGGTCGAGAGAGTTGAGCGCCAGCATGCCGATCGTGGCCTGCGTCTGGGCCCCGCACCAGTCCAGTGGCACCGGCGGCACGAGGTCGGCGGCCAGCTCGTTCTTGAACAGCAGATTGCCGACCTGGGGCCCGTTGCCGTGGGTCAGGACGATCCCATGACCGGCTACCACGAGTTCGGCTACGGTCTCCATCGCGGTGGCGATGGCGACTCTTTGGTCCTCCGGCCCGGCCTCCCCGTCCGGGCCTGTCATGGCGTTGCCGCCAAGCGCAATCAGCAGTCGCATGGGGCGAGGCTAACGCTCCGATTCGAACCGATAGCGATGAGTTCAGAAGACAACGACGGTCTACTTCGATAACGATCCGATTCGGAAGGAATGATCCCGATGGCGAAGGCCGACGTCGTACGTGCGCTGGTCCAGAGCTACCTCGACCAGGACGCTGCTGCTGCCGACCAGTTGCTCGCCGACGACTTCACGTTCACCAGTCCGCAGGACGACCACATCGACAAGGCCACGTTCTTCGAGCGCTGCTTCCCGGCGTCCACGCTGCTCGAGTCGCACCGGCTCGTCGACGTCGTCCCGACCGAGGGCGACGACGTCTTCATCCGCTATGAGTACGAATCGCTCCAGAGCGGGCAGCGCCACAGCAACGTGGAGGTACACACAGTCCGCGGCGGCAAGGTGACCGAGATCCAGGTCTTCTTCGGCGGCCGGCTCTAGAGCCTCGCTTCAGACCGAGGCCGGGTCGCGCAGCCCGGCGGGTTCGGCCTCGAGGTTGGCGATCAGCAGATCGAGGGTACGCATGAAGCCGTCGATGTCCGACGTGCTCAGACCGTCCAGAGCGACCGCGTTGACCTCGCGGGCGGCCGCCGTAAGGTCCGGCTCCAGGCGACGGGCGTGCGCCGTCAGCATCACCAGAGCGCGGCGGCCGTCGGACGGATCCGGCACCCGCTCCACCAGACCATCACGCTCCATGCGCCTGAGCGTCACCGCCATCGTCGGTTGCTCGATACGTACCCGCCGACTGAGCTCGCTTTGGGTCAGCCCGTCCTGTTCGTACAGCGCGAGCAGTTGGGCGAACTGACCCGGGACCACGCCGTGGGCCTCGATGCGGCGGCGAAGTGCCAGCGCGAGCAGTCGGGCGAGGTGGTTGACCTGGTAGCCGAGCGAGGACTGTCTCGGCAGCCCGTGTGATCCCGGGCCGCTCATGCGTGGGCCCATCGGCGCCGGAGCCGTCGAATCCGCGGCCACTGCCACATCGCGAGGCCGCTCGCGACCAGGAGGGGAACGCCGATCCACCGGATCACGTCCATCAGGATCGAGTCGGAGTCCGGAGTCAGATAGACGAACGCGATCAGCAGTACGGCGCTGGCGAGGTGGGTCCATCGCTGGGCGGAGCGGACCCGCCGCGCTCCGCCGGGCTTTCGGGTAGTCATCGACATCGACCATCACCCACATAGATAGCGTGCTATGCATTTTTCCATAGCCTGCTATGTAAGACAAGGCGCTGGCTCACTATCCGTTCTGAACGCGTCGGCCGAGTCAATCTCGCGGCAAGGCGTCGCGTCGCGCGCGGAGGTAGTCCCGCTCGGCGGCGTTGTCGGTGCGTTCGATCGCCGCGTCATAGGCGATCGCGGCCTCGTCGAAGCGGCCGAGCCGCCGCAGCAGGTCGGCGCGGATGGCATAGAAGAGGTAGTAGCCGCCCAGGTCGACGGCATCGACGAGCGAAAGCCCGACCTGCGGACCCGCCACCTCGGCGACCGCGACGGCCCGATTGAGCGCAACCACCGGTGTCGGCGCGACGGCCATCAGCTGGTCGTAGAGCTGGACGATCTGCGGCCAGTCGGTCGCCTCCACCGTGGCGGCCTCGCTGTGAACCGCGTTGATCGCGGCCTGGATCTGATACGGCCCCGGGGCGTCGCGTCGCAGGCAGCGGCGGACGATCGCCTGGCCTTCCACGATCAGGTCGCGGTCCCACCGGCTGCGATCCTGATCGGCCAACAGCACCAGCCCACCCTGCGCCGACGACCGAGCCGCCCGGCGCGACTCGAGAAGCAACATCAGCGCGAGGAGCCCCTGAGCCTCCGGCTCGTCGGGCATCAGCTCGACCAGCAGCCGCCCGAGCCGGATCGCCTCCGCACCGAGATCGGCCCGGTCGAGGCGATCCCCCGCGCTCGCAGTATGCCCCTCGTTGTAGATGAGGTAGACCACCGCGAGCACCGCGCGCAGCCGGTCCGGGAGATCCGCCTCCTTCGGGATCCGGTACGGGATCCCCGCGTCGCGGATCTTGCCCTTCGCCCGTACGAGGCGCTGCGCCATCGTAGGCTCCGCCACCAGGATGGCCCGGGCGATCGACGCCGTCGTGAGACCGCCGAGGAGTCGGAGTGTGAGTGCGACCCGGGCAGTCGGCGCCAGGGCCGGGTGGCAGCAGGTGAAGATCAAACGCAGCCGTTCGTCGCGCACGGGTCCCTCCTCGGGTGGCTCGGCTCCGGCGTGCAGCAGGGCCGCCTGCGCCTGCCGGTCCGCTCGAGAGGCCTCGCGACGGAGTCGATCGATCGCGCGGTTGCGGGCCGTGGTGATGATCCAGCCGGCCGGGCTCGGCGGCAGCCCCGCGGTCGGCCACCGCTGCAAAGCCGTGGTGAACGCGTCCTGGACCGCCTCCTCCGCGACGTCGATGTCGCCGAAGACCCGGACCAGTACGGCGACCGAACGGCCGTACTCCTCCCGGAAGACCCGCTCGATCTCCGCAGCCGGAACGCTCGGCGGCACGGCCGTCAGACGTCGATCGTGTGCTGGAAGGGACGTACCTCGATCGGCAGCGATCGGATCGCCATCGCAAGCTTGCGTCCCCACTCGAGTGCGGCGTCGAGATCCGGCGCCTGGACGATCGTGAACCCGCCGAGGTGCTCCTTGCCCTCGACATAGGGTCCGTCGGTCGTGAGCACCTCGTCGTCCTTGCGCTGGACGACGGTGGCCGTGCTCGGCGCGTGCAGGCCACCGCTGAAGACCCACGCGCCGGCGTCCTTCATCTCCTGCTCGACCGCGGCGATGTCGCGCATGATCGGGTCCAGGACAGCGGGCTCCGGCGGTGGGCCGTCGGGCTGGTAGACGCTCAACAGGTAGTGCTTCATCGCGAATCTCCTCCTCGTCGGGCTCGCCTCGTCCTCGTCGGCTCACGGCCAGCCGGCGCCGGGCGCCGGGGCGTCGGCGGCCAGCACCTGACCCGTGTACGGCCGGTCGAAGAAGCGCTCCGGCCCACGCCACTGCGCGGCGGCTATGAACAGTGTCGACCCGTCCGGGCCGCCGAGTGCACAGGCGAAACACCCGCGATCCACGTCGACGGTCTGCAGCACCTGGCCACCCTCGCGGACCCGCACGCATCGCTGGTGCAGCACATCGGCGTACCAGACGGCACCCTCGGCATCGACGCAGATGCCGTCCGGCGGATCGTCACCGAGATCGGCCCACGTACGCCGGTTCGAGAGTTCGCCGTCGTCGGCGATGTCGTACGCCGTCAGCCGCCGGGCATGCGACTCGGCCACGATCAGCGTCGCGTTGTCGGGCGTGACGGCCATGCCGTTGGGGAAGGCGAGCCGATCCGCGACCTGGCGGACGGCACCGTCCGGCGTCACCAGCGCGATGCCGCCCGGGATCACGCCTTCGGGCGGGTCGAAGTCGTTGCCGCCGTTGACATAGACGTTGCCGCGACCGTCGACGACGATCTCGTTGAGCCCGTCGAAGCCGACGCGTGTCAGGTCGGCATGGTCGACCAGGGATCCGTCGGGCTCCCGCCGCAGCAGCCGGCCTTCGGGACCCGACGTGACGAGCAACGCCCCGCCGGGAAGCCAGTCGATCGAGAACGCGACGTCGACCGGCGCCGAGGCCATGACCTTCCGGTCGCCGGACAGGTCGACCGCGAGGATCTCGCGGCTGCCCCAGTTGGACAGCCACAGCCGGCCGTCGTGCCAACGAGTCGACTCGCCGACGACGAGGCCGTCGACCAGTACGCGTGGCGAAGTCATCGTGCACTCCCGTCAGTCGGCCGGATGGTAGGTCGCGATGACAACTCCGGTCGTGGTCGACACCGAGTCGACCAGCCGCAACCCGGCCCGATCACCGTCGTCGCCGAACATCCGGCGGCCCGATCCCAGGATCACCGGGTAGATCGACAGCACGTACTCGTCGACAAGACGGTGGTGCATCAGGGTCCGGAGGAGCTGTCCGCTGCCGAGGACGCCGATGTCGTGCGGTGACCGTCGCTTGAGCCCCGCGACCGCGTCGACGACGTCGCCGGTGAGCAGCGTCGAGTGCGTCCAGGGCAGCGGCTCGGTGAGCGAGGTCGAGGCGACGTACTTCTGGACCTTGTTGAGCACGTCGGTGTACGGATTGTCGGTCTGGTGCGGCCAGTAGGCGTAGAAGTCCTCGTACGTCCGGCGCCCGAGCAGCAGTGGTCCCGGGTCGGCCATCCGCTCACCCATGACGCGACCGAGGACCTCGTCCTGGTACGGGATGGCCCAGCCGCCGTGCTCGAATCCGTCGCGGGTGTCCTCGTCGGCGCGGCCGGGAGCCTGCATGACGCCGTCGAGACTGAGGTTGTTGACGACCACGATCCTGCCCATGTCGATGCCTCCGTTCGGGTGCGTTCCACCCTCTACACGAACGGGCCATGGCCGGATCGACACGGCGGGCCGGCAGGCGAAAATCCGCAATCCGACTGTAGATTCCGAGCCATCGGGTCGGAATCAACAGCACTGCTGTAGATTTCGGAGCCCAGATCAGGTCAGAATCAACAGTCGACTGTAGATTCTGGTGCAGAAAGCGGTAGAATCGCCAGTCGGACTGTAGATTTTGAGGAGGCAAGGTGTCGACGTCGGAGGACGGCCGGGTCAGTCTCGGCGCAGTTGCCGAGCGGCTGGGGCTGTCGCCCAGTCGAGTGCGGCAGCTTGCGGATGCGGGCGTTCTCCCAGCGACGACGACTCGGGGTGGACACCGACGCTTCGACCCTGTCGAGGTGGATGCAGCCTGGCAGGAACACCGCCAAGAGTTGCCGCGCCCCTCTCGGCAAGCTGCGCCACGCTGGCATCGTCGCTTCGAACTCGCCGGCTTGGCAGAAGATGAGGTCTGGGCGGAACTGACGAATGCAGCGACCGAGCTTTCCGCACGGCCACTCGCGCGCCAGATCCTCGGCTACGTGGTCACCGAGATGGTCAACAACTCCATCGACCACTCGGCCGGCGACCATGTCGACGTGCGCCTCTGGATCGATCAAGGCGAAGTCCGAGTAGTCATCGCCGACAACGGCGTCGGCGTCTTCGAGCGCATGCGGACCGGCTTCGACCTGGAGGACGAGTTCGCCGCCATCGCCGAGCTGACCAAGGGAAAACGTACGACGGATCCCACTGCGCACACCGGTGAGGGGATCTTCTTCACGTCGAAGGCGGTCGATCTCTTCGTGCTCGAGAGCAATCGGGTTCGCTGGACAGTTGACAACAAGCGCAAGGACGAAGCCGTCGGCACGAGCACAGTCTCCGACGGGACCTCGGTGCGCATGATTCTGGACCTCGACACGGATCGAGATCTGACCAGCCTGTTCCGCGAGTTCACTGAGGACCACGACTTCGTTCGCACGCGACCGGTTATCAAACTCTTCGAAGTCGGGACGGAGTTCGTGAGTCGTAGTGAGGCGAAGCGTTTGCTGGCCGGACTGGAACAGTTCCGCGAGGTTGAGCTGGACTTTCGGGGCGTCGAGTCTGTCGGTCAGGGATTCGTGGACGAGGTGTTCCGAGTGTGGACCCGCAATCATCCCGGCTCCGAACTGGTGCCTCGCCACATGAACGACGCCGTGCGGTTCATGGTCGAGCGCGGACTGCCTGCGCCCTAGCGATCAAACCGAACCTCGCGGTGCGCGGTCCGCCCGATCGGTCCCGATCGACGGGCTAGCGCCAGTCTCGGTCTGGCGTGACTAAGGGCTGACAGCTTCGTCGGGCAGATCCAGTCGGTCGCGGAGTGTCAGCAGCGCGCGCTCGACGGCGATTTGGACCTTCCGCTCGGGATCGTCGGCCAGCTGCAGCACGGCCGGCACATCCTCCCGCTCGCCCACCCGGCTCAGGGCGCGAACCGACGCCACCCGTACCCGCGGCACTGGATGGCGGGTCAGCGTGACCAGCGTCGGAGCGGCGTCCGGCAGTTCGCGATCGGCCACGATGACGGCGCAGTGCTCGACGACCCGCCAGGCGTCGTCGTGCAGACCTTCGAGCACGGCATCGGGCGCCGTCTCGCCCCAGCAGTAGCGCAGCGCCCGGGCACCCCAGACCCGGGCCCAGTAGGGATTCGGCTCCTGAAGCAGCCAGGCCATCTCGCCGCGGAACCCGATGGCGCGCAGGAAGTCTTCCTCGGCCTCGAGATCGACGCTGCCGCTGACCAATGCGGCGGACCGGCGGGCTACCTCGGCCTCGCCGAGTCGAGCGCACGCCTTGCGTACGAACGCCTGCGGCGTCGGACGAGAACTCGCGGAGTCGGCCATGACAGTCGGACCTTGTCACGCGCCGCCGACAGCTCTGCGGAGGACCGCCCGGCTCAACTCCAGTCGCAGTCGGCTGCCGCGGCGCCTCCGGCCAACCGGGGATAGCCGGGTCCGCGGTCGAAGAACGGCCGCTCCCCGGTCCGATCGCCGGCCAACTCGGTCCGCATTGCATCGGTCGCCTCGACGTCGAAGCCCAGATCGCCGGCGCCCACTGTGCCGGTCAGCACGACTCCGTAGTCGGTCCGGGCGCCGGCCGGCGAGACCTTGCCCCACCGTACGTCGCGCACGACCAGCTCCGGATCGCGTCGTAGTGGATCGCCCCATCCGCCGCCGCCGGTCGTCTGGATCCGGATCAGTTCCCCGGCCCGTACGGGCTCGGCGTCGGCGAGGGCGTCGACCTCGCGCTCGTCGGGTCCACCGGGGTCGATCGTGACGCGGAA
>JALDXR010000473.1:0-3484 GCA_032154865.1 Nocardioidaceae bacterium | reverse complement strand
TTCGAGGGTCGCGCGGCGTACGAGGACCGAGGCCGGCCGCAATCCGCGCTCGTTGACCGCCACGGCAGCCTGCTCACCGTCGTCGGTGTAGAGGAGCACCCGGTCCGGCAGGACCTCGACCCGATCCGCGAGGTCCTTGACCTCGGCCGCCACCGCCTCGTGGTCCCCGACGCCGAGCCGGAGCTCGGTGACCTCGCGGGTGGAGTGCTCTTGGATCAGGTCGGTGGGCGAGCCTTCTGCGACGATGAGGCCCTTGTCCATGACGACCAGCCGGTCACACAGTTGCTCGGCCTCGTCCATGTAGTGCGTGGTCAGCACGATGGTGACCCCCTGCTGCTTGAGCCGGAACAGCCGCTCCCACACGAGGTGGCGGGCCTGCGGGTCCAGCCCGGTGGTCGGCTCGTCGAGCAGCAGGATGTCCGGCGAGTTGATCAGCGAGCGCGCGATCGACAGCCGGCGCTTCATGCCTCCGGACAGCTCGTCGACCTCGCCGTTCGCCTTCTCGGTCAGCTGGACGAAGCTGAGCAGCTCGTCGGCCCGGCGGCGGCACTCTTCCCGGGACAGCCCGAAGTAGCGGCCGTAGACGGTGAGGTTCTCCCGGACCGAGATCTCCATGTCCAACGTGTCGAGCTGGGGGCAGACGCCGAGCCGGCCGCGGATCTGCGGGCCGTGGGTCGCCGGATCCATGCCGAGGATGCGCAGCTCACCCGCGCTGACCGGCGAGACGGCGGCGACCATGCGCATCGTGGACGACTTGCCGGCACCATTGGGTCCGAGGAAGCCGAACGACTCGCCTTTCTCCACGCTGACATCGATCCCGCACACCGCCTCGAGGCCGCCGTAGCTCTTGCGCAGCCCGCGCGCGACGATCATCGGGCCGTCGGGCTCGGCAGCCGCCTCCCCGGTCGGCTCGGTCGCAGACTCGGACATCTCCCGCACGAGATCGCACTCTATGCCGCTCCAGGGACAGGTTCGACTCGGTTCTTCGGTACGGAGGGCCTCACGGCCACGGTTAGACCACTTGGTCTCAGTCGGGCAACCATCTGCGATATCCATGCGTCCTTTACCGCGTGAGGATGGAGAATGCCTAGCGTTGAGACGGCCGCGGCCGGCCGTGGAGTGATTTCACTCCCCGTCGACTCTGGGGGGTTTGCTGTGCGTGAGGACGAGCACGCCGCTTTCGACGCGTTCGTCCGCGCCCGGCTGCCCGAGCTGCACCGATTCGGCCGGATCCTCACCGGCTGTGAGGAAGCCGCCGCCGATCTCGTCCAGGACGCGCTGGAGCGCACGATGCTGGCCTGGTCCCGACTCCAGGCTCGCGACAATCCCGAAGGCTACGTGCGGCGGATCATGGTCAACCGCAACATCAGCGTCTGGCGGCACCGTCGCCGCGAGCGGCTGACCGACGACATCCCCGAGACCGGCCACGAGGACCGGCATGGTGACTCCGAGCTCTGGCGGGCACTCCAGGAGCTGCCCCCGCGCCAGCGCGCGGTGATCGCCCTGCGCTACTACGAGGACCTCACCGAAGCCCAGGTCGCCGCCGTGATGGGGTGCTCAGTGGGCACCGTCAAGAGCCAGGCCGCCAAGGCGATCGAAAAGCTGCGCGGTCGCTCGGGATCGTTCAGCGACCGATCCGCGCCGGTGCCGGCACGACGCGGAGCGGCGCCATGAGCGACCAGCGGGACCGCGATCCGTTCGAGGACGAGCTGCGCCGGGCTCTCCACGCCGAGGTCGACCGGTCCGAGCGGCCCGGCGCCGCCAACACCGTTGACTTCCTCGAGCGCCTTCATCGCCGGGTCGCCCGGCGTCGCGCGCGTCGCCGCGTCGGAGTGTTCTTCGCGACCGCGTCGATGATCGCGGCGATCACGCTCGTGGTGCCACTGGTCAGTCCGACGCCCCAGTTCGATGATGCGAGCGATGTACCACGGGTCGGTTCGGAGCCGAGCCGTACGGACTCCCCCCAGACTCTGTCGGAGGCCCGGGAGCTTCGGCCTCACCCACCGAGCGAGGCGGCGGACACCGAACCCTCGTCAGCGCCGGCCGCTCGCTCGCGGCTGCCCGGCACCCCGGTCGGCGCCAAGGACGTCCACGTGGACTCGGTGTCGGGATCCAGCTCCGCCGAGTACTGGTTGTCCGCCTCGGCCACCTGCGCAGGTAGCACCTGCAACGTGCTCGGTCACGCCGACGAGAGCACGTCGGTGAGCTACACCCGACTGCCCGGCGACCCCAGACGCCCAGCGACGACGGTGCGCTTCTCCGGCGACGGCCAGAACGGCTGGGCGACGGACGGCCGGGCCGTCTTCCGTACCGTCGACGGCGGCACGGAGTGGAGTCGCCTCCAGCAACCCGCGGCGATCCAGGTCGAGAGCCTGGAAGCCTGGGGGGACCAGGTCTGGGTGGTGGGTAGCCGCGGCCCGAGGCCGGTCGTGCTCAACGAGAGCGATCCGGGTCAGCTTCAAGAGCTCGACACGCCCGTCACGCTCTCCCGCGAGCCGAAGCTGGCCGTCGCGCTCGGCGAGAACGCCTTCGGGGTGTCGCTCGAGGGCGTGGAGCCTGACTTCGCCTACACCCACGACGGTGGCGCGCGGTGGAACCTCAGTCAGATCGGATGCGACCCGGTCGACATCAGTGCCATCGCGGACGCGGTCTGGGCGTTCTGCGACGAGTCCACTCCCACCCTGGTGCGCAGCACGGACCAGGGCCGCACCTGGGAAGCTCCGCAGCCGGTGGTCGAACTGGGAGTCTCCGCCGGGGAGCCGGCCACGATCGCGGCGGTCAGCGACGACACCGCGTTCGTCACCGCGGGATCGCAAGGCTGGGTCGTCGAGTCATCGATCGCGACAACGGCGACCGGGCTCGGCGACGGCCCCTACGTCTACGCCGGATTCACGACCGAGTCCGTCGGCTATGTCGTCGACGAGGACGGCAGCCTGTGCCGAACCGAGGACGGCGGCCTGAACTGGAGTCCGGTCGACCTGTCCTGAGCGGGTCCGGACCGGCCGGCCTGTCGGCGGCCTGCGTCAGGATGGCGGGGTGGAGACCACGCAGCCCAGTCCTCCGGACGGCGTGCTCGAGCGGTTCTCGACCGCGACCCGGACCTGGTTCGACGAGGCGTTCGCCGGTGGTCCGACCCCGGCGCAGGTCGGCGCCTGGGATGCGGTGAGCACCGGCGCCAACGCCTTGGTGGTCGCACCGACGGGCTCGGGCAAGACCCTGGCGGCGTTTCTGTGGGCCCTGGACCGGCTGACGTCGACGGCGCCGCCGACCGATCCGCAGCGACGCTGCCGGGTGCTCTACGTCTCGCCGCTCAAGGCGCTCGCCGTCGACGTGGAGCGCAACCTCCGGACTCCGCTGCGCGGGATCGCCGCCACCGCTCGGCGTCTGGGCAGTCCGGCCCGCGATGTCGATGTCGCCGTGCGCTCCGGCGACACTCCGGCCGACCAGCGGCGGCGGTTCGCCACCCGGCCGTCGGACATCCTGA
>JALDXR010000472.1:0-3492 GCA_032154865.1 Nocardioidaceae bacterium | reverse complement strand
AGGAGCCGCTCGACGTACTTCGCGAGCACGTCGACTTCGAGGTTGACCAGCGTGCCGACGGCGGCTTCGCCGAGCGTGGTCGCGTCGAGCGTGGTCGGGATCAGCGCCACGGTGAACCAGGCCGGATCATCGTGGACGTCGACGACGGTGAGCGAGGTGCCGTCGACCGTGATCGATCCCTTCGGCGCCACGTAGCGGACCAGTCCGGCGGGCAGCTCGATCCGTACGACCTCCCAGCCGTCGCCCGGAGTACGTTCGGCGATCCGGCCGGTGCCGTCGACGTGACCCTGGACGAGATGCCCGCCGAGCCGGCCGTCGGCCCGAAGAGCCCGCTCGAGATTGACCGCGCTGCCGGGACCGAGTCGGCCGAGCGACGTCTTGTCGAGGCTCTCGCGCATCACGTCGACGGTGAACGTCTCGTCGTCACGGTCGACGACCGTCAGGCAGCAGCCGTTGACGGCGATCGAGTCGCCGTGGGCGGCGTCCGCGACGACGCGGGGTCCGCGGACGGTCAGACGGGCGCCGTCGCCGGACTCGGTCAGCGCGACGACACCTCCGACCTCTTCGACGATGCCGGTGAACATGTCAGCGTGCCTCCTGCGATGGGCGGGCGATGATGCGGACGTCGGGCCCGACCCGGGCGACGTCGCAGACGGTGAGTCGCCGGATGTGGGCGATCGTGTCGACACCGGCCGGCCCGACGGCGGCGGCTCCGGCGCCGAGCAGCGCGGGTGCGAGGTAGCCGACCACCTCGTCGACCGCGCCAGCGGCGACGAACGCACCGGCCAGCGTGGGGCCGCCCTCGAGCCAGGCGTGCCGTACTTCGAGGTCGTGCAGCGCGACGAGCACCGCGTCGACGTCGTGGGTACGGATCTGGACCGTCGGCGCGGTGTCGTCCCAGACCCGAGCCGCGTCGGGGATCTCGCGACTGCCGACGATCACCCGCAACGGCTGATCCTCGTACGGGACGGGCTCGTCGGTGTCATCGCGTACGGTCAGCCGCGGGTCGTCGGCGAGTACGGTGCCGCTGCCCACGACGACGGCGTCGGCCTCGGCCCGGCGCCGGTTGGCGTCGCGGCGCGACTCGGGCGAGGTGATCCAGGCGCTCGTACCGTCAGCGGCGGCGCTGCGACCGTCGAGCGTCGCGGCGTACTTCCACGTGACATAGGGCCGGCCCCGCGCCATCGCGATCAGCCAGCGCTCGTTGAGCGGGTACGCCTCGGCGGACAGGACGCCGCCCTCGACGTCGATGCCCGCCGTACGAAGGGTGCTCGCGCCGCCGGCCGCCATCGGATTCGGGTCGTCGAGGGCGTAGACGACGCGGGCGACTCCGGCGTCGATCAGGGCGACGGTGCACGGGCCGGTGCGTCCGTCGTGCTGGCACGGCTCCAACGTGACGACCACGGTCGCGCCACTCGCTGCGGCTCCGGCCCGGGCGAGCGCATCGGCCTCAGCATGCGGCGTGCCCGGCCCGCGATGCTGGCCGACCGCGACGACCTCGCCGGACGCATCGAGAATGACACACCCTACCCGCGGGTTCGGCGAGATCCGATTCGTGGGTTCGCGGGCAGCGTCGAGCGCCTGCCGCATCGCGGCCACCTCGCGCTGGCTTGCCATCGCGACCCTCTCCTCGTCCGTCCCAGCGGACTCCGGGGTCGCGTCGACCGACGGTCACGTGCCGATGCCGCTGGCCCGGCCGCAACCGCCGCGTGCTGCCTCCCATCCGGACTTTCACCGTCGGTCCCGGAGTTTCACCGGGTCAACCGCCCGCAGCGTCGTAGCGCTGCGGCCGGGTCGCGGACTCTCACCGCCGGCTCGGAATTTCACCGACCCCGGAGCACGCGTATGTGGCTCCGAGGCGAGTATTCCACGCCGAGGTGACGACAGCAGGGTGAGCTGGGCCTCATGGACCCCTTTGTCGGGTTGGCGAGTGGGTCAGGTGCCCTCGACGGCCGCCCGGAGCTGGGTCACGACCGCGTCGGGGTCGTCGGAGCCGAAGACGGCCGATCCGGCGACGAAGACGTCCGCGCCCGCCTCGGCGCAGCGTTCGATCGTCTCCGCGGACACGCCGCCGTCGACCTGGAGCCAGAGGTCACCGCCACGCTTGTCGATCAGCTGCCGGGCCCGGCGTACCTTCGGCAGGCACATGTCGAGGAACTGCTGGCCGCCGAACCCGGGCTCGACCGTCATGACCAGGATCATGTCGATCTCGGGGAGCAGGTCCTCGTACGGCTCGATCGGCGTCGCCGGGTTCAGCGCGAGTCCGGCACGGGCGCCGGCCGACCGGAGCATCCGGGCCAGCCGTACGGGCGCGTCCGCGGCCTCGACATGGAACGTCACGCTGCGCGCGCCGGCCTCGACGTAGTCGAGCGCCCAGCGGTCCGGCTCGTCGATCATCAGATGCACGTCGAGCGGCTGTGGCGCCGCCTTCGCCAGCGACTCCACGACCGGCTGGCCGATGGTCAGGTTGGGCACGAAGTGGTAGTCCATGACGTCGACGTGGAGCCAGTCGGCGCTCGGCACCGCGGCAGCGGCGGCCGCCAGGTTGGCGAAGTCGGCCGACAAGAGGCTCGGCGAGATCTGGATGCCCATCGACGCGGAGTCTAGCCAGCGCGGGGCGGCCGGCCTCGGTTTGCGAGTGTCCGGGTGGTCAGCGTCGGCGCAGGAGGGCGAGGAACATCGCGTCGGTGCCGTGGCGGTGCGGCCACAGCTGCAGCCACGGATCGGGCTGATCGGGGACGTCGGGCAGCACCCGCCGGGCGTCCACCAGCTCGACGTCATCGCGCGCCAGCCGGGCCGTCACGATCTCGCGGGTCTCGGCCAGATGCGGCGAGCAGGTGGCATAGGCGACGATCCCCTCGCGACGGGTCGACTGCACCGCCGCGTCGAGCAGCCGCGACTGCAGGTCGGTCAGCGGCCCGACGTCAGACCGCTGCCGACGCCAGCGGGCCTCGGGCCGCCGGCGCAACGCACCGAGCCCGGTGCACGGCGCATCGAGCAGCACCCGGTCGAAGGACTCCGATCGCCAGGCCGGCACCGTCCCGTCGGCCACCACCACGCGGGCCGACGACACCCCGGCGACGGCGCGCGCGACCAACCGAGCCCGATGCGGTTGCCGGTCGTTGGCCAGCAGCAGACCGCCCCGCTCTCCCACCAGACCCGCCAGCAAGGCAGCCTTGCCACCCGGGCCGGCACACAGATCCAACCAGCGCGAGTCGGGACCGTCGAGCGACGCCTCGGCCATCGCGAGCGCCACCAGTTGCGACCCCTCGTCCTGTACTCCCGCCCGACCCTCGCGTACGGCTGGGATGTCGGCCGGATTGCCACCGGCGAGCCGGACCGCATACGACGACCACTCCCCGCGCGTCGCACCATCGACCAGCAACTCCTCGACGGAGGACCGGCCCGGGCGGGCCGCCAGGGTCACGACCGGCGGATCGTTGTCGGCCGCCAGCAGGCTCTCGGTCTCGTCCAGGTCGCGACCCAGCGCTT
>JALDXR010000471.1:0-3499 GCA_032154865.1 Nocardioidaceae bacterium | reverse complement strand
AGCCGGTGGTCGCCGACCTGGATCATGGTCACCACCGAGCGGTCGTCTCCGATCGACGCCTGCTCGCGCTCGGCGAGGCCGTCGACATGGAGTCGCCTGAGCGCGCGTGCGAGGAGCCTCCCGCCGTCGCCACCAGCGTCGTCCCTCGGTTCGGCAGCCTCCTGGACGACCCGCTCGTAGTACGACTGCGACGGCCCCAGGATCGCGACCTGCCCGTTGGCCCGGAACGCACCGGTGAACGGCTCGGTGATCGTCACGCCCCGGCGTCGGGCCACGTCGAGCAGCTCGTCGACCGCGTCGAGCTCGCCCGACGTCGACTCCTCCGCGCCGTGCCGCCTCGGCTGATGGATCATCAGCTCGCGGACCTCGAGCTTGTCGAGCACGACGGCGAGCCCGGCGAGCTGCCCCTCGGCACTCGTACGCGTGGCGATGACCAGGTCGACCCGGCCCGAGTCGTAGTAGGTGCGTACGTGATCGACGATCGCCTCGCCGCTACGGGTGTCGCCGCCGTCGATGACCACGATCGCGTCGTCGTCCTCGCCGTCGACGGTGAACCGGACCGTGATGGCGCTGGTGCCCTTGACGCCGTCGGCACTCCTGCCTCGCGACGGCAGGAAGTCGATCTCGTACACCACTACTCCTGCGATCTCGTCATCGCTGCGCCCACGATCGAATCGGTCAGCTGACGGCCACGGCGCCACCCGAGTCTGTCGCGCTGTCCCGGCTCGGTGTCGGACCGACCGGAGCTTAGCCGGGACGCCTCTGCAGTGGTCGCCGATGCGGGCACAGATGGGACGCGGTCACCCAACCACGCCGGTCACAGCCTCACATGGGTCGAAGGTCCCGAATGCGGCTGGATCGCGTCCGCCTCGGACCCGGCGCCGGTCGCGGTCGCATCCGCCTGGCCCGCCGCCGCGAGGTGGAGGGACCTTCGACCCGATCACATGGGGCTTGTGTCGATAGTGACTGACCTGGCCGTTTGCTTACCGTTCTACCAGGCCCAGGAACTCACGGGGTTTGCGTCCGAGGACGCCGAGGGCCTGAACCCTGACGACTCGGGAGGAGTCGGGGACGCCTTGTCAGTCGTGCTGATCATTCTCGCCTTGTGGCTGGCCGTCGCGGTGCTGATCGCGACGCTTTGGGCGCTGATCGGCCTCGGACTGCGGCGTGGCCGCTGCAACTGTGTGGTCTGCTCGTTCCGCAATCAGGTGCCGCCCACGGCTCGCCCGGTCCGCCGGCACACCGATTCCGACGCCACGCCGCCATCGAAGGCCCCACAGGCTGACCGGCGTCCACAGCCCTAGCCCCGCTGAACGGCAGGGCCGACGGCAACCTGTCTCGCCCGGGTCGGCACGAGACAGGTGCTGCGAGAAGTCGTGGGTTGACGCCGATCGGCGATTATTCTTGCCTCGATGACAGACGGCTGGGCGGATGCGTGGACCGACGGCGCCCTCCGTCGTCGGTTCGGGGATGCGACGTATGAGCGGGGTACCGCGTACGCCCGGGCCGGTCGGGTCGGCGAGCTGTCGACGGCGAACGATTCGCGCATGGTGGTCGCCGAAGTGCGTGGCACTCGCGCGACGCCGTACCGCACGGTGATCATCCTCGACGCCGACGTGGCCCATGCGACGACCGTCATCGCGACGCATTGCAGTTGCCCGGTCGGCGTCGAGTGCAAGCACGCCGTCGCGGTGATGATCGCGGCCAGGGACGATCTGCCCCCGCAGGCGCCGGACGGCGAGTCCGCTTGGGAGCGCGAGGTCAACGCGCTACTCGAGTCACGTGAGCCGGCCGGCGACCAGGCGATCGCCTTGCAGTTCGAGCGGACCACGCCGCGTACGAGCTTCCGCTGGGCCGCCGGGGGCGAGATGTCCGGTCGGCTGGTCAAGATGCGCCCGGTCACCCGCGGCCGCAGTGGGCGCTGGATCAAGACCGGCGCGACCTGGCAGGAGATGCGGCACGCGTACGGCACTCGCGGCTTCATCGGCGCGCAGCGCGACGTGATGCGGCAGCTGATGTCCGCGTACGACACGCACCGCTCGGGTTGGCGCGCCAGTCAGACCGCCGACGCTCTGGACCTCGGCGAGTTCGGGCCAGGCCTGTGGGGGCTGCTCGAGCGGGCCCGCAACGCCGGTGTCGAGTTCGTCCCGGCGCGACCCGACGACGGACCGATCCGATTGGCCACGGCGACCGCCGAGGTACGGCTCGACCTGACCCGCGAGGCGGCGGCCGACGCGACCCTGGTGGCCGAGGTGACGATCGACGGCCGCCGGATCCCGGACACCGCGCTCGCGCTGATCGGGAGTCCGCCGCATGGCGTCGCCGATCTCAGCAAGGGCATCCTGCTGGCGCGTTTCGACCAGCCTCCGAGCCCGCGCATCGCCGCGCTGCTCGGACAGCAACGCCACGTCGACATCCCGGCCGCCGAGGTCGACCGTTTCCTCGGCGATTACTACCCAGCGCTGCGGCAGCAGATCACCGTCACCTCGTCGAACGACAGCATCGAGCTGCCCGAGATCGTGCCGCCGCGGCTGCTGCTCGAGGTACGGCCGGAGTCGCACGACGCGATCTGGATCGAGTGGTCCTACGCGTACGCCGCTCGCCGAGTGCCGCTGGCCGGCGCACCCGACCGCTTCCCGGCGCGAGACACCGATGCCGAGCGGCGCCTGCTCACCGAGCTGACGATCCCCGACGACCTGGCGCCGAGCCTGCTGACCGAAGGGGTGGGGACGCGACTCGTGCCGGCGCAGCGGCTGACCGGCTACGACGCGGTGCTCCTCGTCGAGTGGGGTCTCGACAGCCTCCGCGAACAGGGCGTCGACGTCGAGGTGCTCGGATCGCTGCCCGACTACCGTCCGGCCGAGGCGGCGCCGGTCATCGAGATCTCGGCGACCGAGTCCGACGACGAGATCGACTGGTTCGACCTGCGGGTATCCGTGTCGGTCGACGGACACGACGTACCGCTGGCGACGCTGCTCGGCGCCTTGGCGAGCGGCCAGACCCTGCTCGTACTCGAGAACGGCACCTATCTGCCACTAGACCAGCCAGAGCTCGAACGGCTGCGGCGGCTGGTCGACGAGGCGCGGGCGCTGACCGACGGGGCCGCCGGGCCGGATGGCACGATCCGGCTCAGCACCTACCAGATCGGCATGTGGGAGGAGCTGACGCAGCTCGGCGTCGTGGACGTGCAGAGCGAGCGCTGGCGCCGTGCCGTCGAGGGTCTGCTCCGGCTCGACGAGGCGCCGGCGGAGGACGTGCCGCAGGGCATCAAGGCCGAGCTCCGGCCGTACCAGGTCGACGGCTATCAGTGGCTCTCGTTCCTGTGGCAGCACGAGCTCGGCGGCATCCTGGCCGACGACATGGGTCTCGGCAAGACTCTTCAGACGCTGGCGATGATGTGCCGGGCGATCGAGTCGGGCGAGGCGACCGCACCGTTCCTCGTCGTCGCGCCGACCAGCGTGGTGCCCAACTGGGCCCACGAGGCCGAGCGGTTCGCTCC
>JALDXR010000052.1:0-12006 GCA_032154865.1 Nocardioidaceae bacterium | reverse complement strand
ATGGAGTCGGCGAACTTGTCCGCGGGGATGGCCATCAGCGTCTCCGAGGTCATCACGTTGTCCTTGCGGTTGGCTGGTCGAGGTTCAGCTCAAACCTAGAAGCGACAGCTGGGCGGATCCATGACAGATCAGAGCCAGATCATGCTCGTTCCGCTCGATAGGTATCCTCAGAGGCATGACGGACGTGGTGGCCGACATCGTTGCCGACGTGGTGGCGACCACCAGGCGCGGCAGCTTGATGTACTCGCGCAACCGCTTCCACGCCCCTTGGGGAGCCTCGTTCCCGGCCGGACAAGCGGCGAGCCTGCACGTCGTCGCGGCCGGTGCGTGCTGGCTGACCGTCGACGGGCACGATCCGGTCCAGCTCACCCGTGGCGACGTAGTGCTCATCCCGTCCGGTGCCGCACACCGGCTCACCGACGCCCAGGACCGCCCGACCCGCCCGATGACCGAGATCGCCGGCCGATCGCTCGAGGACGGTCCCCCGGAGTGCGTGGTGGTGGATGGCGACGGACCGTGCACCGTATGGCTGTGCGGCGGATACCGGCTGGCACCGGACGTGCAGCACCCCTTGACCAGGATGCTGCCGCCCGTGGTCGTGGTCACGGCAGCCCAGTCCCGAGGCACCGGGCTGGGCGCCGCCGTCGATCTGCTGGCCGCGGAGGTCGAGGGAACCGACCCCGGCGCCCCTGCGGTGATGGGGTCGCTGGTGGATCTGCTCTTCGTCTACTTGCTGCGCGCCTGGTTCGCCGAGCATTACGAGGAGACCGGGTGGGGACGCGCACTGTTCGACCCCGCCGTCGGTGCTGCCCTCGCTCTGGTGCATGACGACCCTGCGCACCCTTGGACCCTTGACGGCCTCGCTCGCGCCGTGGGCATGCCGCGGGCCACCTTCAGCCGCCGGTTCGCCGTACTGACACGCCAGTCGCCCATGGCCTACGTCACCGCCTGGCGGATGGCCCTTGCCGCCCGCATGCTCCGCGAAGAACCGGCCACGCTGCGTCAGGTTGCCCAGCGCGTCGGCTACGAGTCCGAGTTTGCGTTCGCCCGTGCCTTCAAGCGCACAACCGGTCAGCCCCCCGGCCAGTACCGCCAGCACGCCCGAGCCGACTGACCCGACGTCTCGTTCGACCGGAGTGGGGAGCCCGGCTCAGGTACGCAGGTAGGACGCGCCGTTGACGTCGATGATCGTGCCGGTCGAGAAGCGGGCCGCCGGCGAGGCGAGCCACAGCACCGCGGCGGCGACCTCGTCGGGTTCGGCCACCCGGCCGTAGGGAGACTGAGCGCGCACGGCGTCGCCACTCTCGCCGTCGAGCACCTCGCGGGCCATCTCGGTCTGCACGAAGCCCGGCGCCACCATGCCGACCGAGATGCCGAGCGGCGCCAGCACGAGCGCCATCGACTGCCCGAAGGCGTTCATCCCGGCCTTGGATGCGCCGTAGGCAGGGCAGTTCGGCTCCCCGCGGAAGGCTCCTCTGCTCGACACGTTGACTACCGCACCGCCACCGGCAGCGCGTAGATGCGGTATGGCGCAGAAGGTGGCGTTGGCGGCGCCCATGAGGTTGGTGGCAAGAGTCTCCGACCACCTGGCCTGCCAGTCCTCGTACGACGTCGACAGCGGCGGATGGGCGAGAAACACCCCGGCGTTGTTGACCAGCACGTCGAGGCGGCCGAGCCGCTCGGCGGCCGAGTCCACGGCGTTGCGGACCTCGTCGGGTCGAGCCAGGTCGGCCTGCACCACCACATGCCCATCCCCGGACAGGGAGGCCCGTACCGCCTCGGCCTTCTCCGCTGATCTGCCGTAATGCACCGCGACCTGGTCTCCCTGCCGGGCGAAGGCGCGAGCGATAGCGGCCCCGATGCCGCGTGAGCCTCCCGTGACAAGAACTGCTCGGCCATGGTCGCGGGTCGAAGAAGCATCACTGGTCATGGCGTCATCCTTCCGCGCTGAGGCTGAGTCGCCCACCTTGGGGACGTGCGGAGCGAAGCCATTTCACCGCCTGGTGTCCTTCGACTCTGTTGTGCCTATCCGGGTGCTCTGGGTAGGTGTCATGCCGCGGCGGACGCTGGGGTTAGGAACAACGTCCGTTGGGAGCCGTGATGAGGCGGAGCTCTCGGGTGACCGGCTGGACCGGACGTTCCTTGAGGACATGGCTCGCCATCACATGGTCGCGGTCATGATGTCGCAACAGCTGCTCATACGCGGACTGACCGAGCACCGGCATGTCGCCGCCCTCGCCCGGGCGATCCGCGATGGGCAGCACGCCGAGATCGTCAGGATGCAACTCTGGCTGGCCGAGTGGTTCGGCGCCGGATGGGTCATGGTCCGGGCATGATGCGATCGTGACGACCCACTCGGGCACGCCGAGCGGCGGACCACGAGACGTTATCGTCTGCGGAGCTCCACCGCCAGACGTCGGAGCAGGTTCCTCCAACCGCGGAAATGGACAGGGTGGTCAGGCCTGGCCGTATTCGTCGTGGCGGCGGATCCAGGCCTGCCAGTCGTCGACGCCCTCGTCGCGTCCCTTCGGCGTACGGTCGAGGATCGGGTAGTAGCCCATGATGAACTCGAGCCCGCGCCAGGTCGTTGCGTACGTCTGGTAGACGGCGCCGTCCTGGAGCGTGAAGGCGCTCACCATCGGGTTCTCGCAGATGTAGCTCAGGACGTCGGTGCCACAGGCGGCCGCGTTCCGATGCGCGATCGCCGGCAGTCCCTCGACCGCTTCGGCGACGTGGACGTCTCGGCCGGCGATCTCCTGCATCTGCGCACGTAGCCGCTCCTCGGTCGTCGACGCCCCGAGGTCGAGGTTGAAGTCGCTGTTCGCCGATGATGCCCAGGGGATGTTCCAGCCCATCCGCCGCTTGTACGCCTGCAGCTTCGGCAACGGTGCGCGGGACACGAGCATCATGGTCAGATCGCGGGCGTGCAGGTGCGGTACGAGCCCGTCGAAGCCGTCGACCATCGACGAGTTCACCGGGCAGCCCGCCTGGTAGCTCGGCCCGAACATGAAGTGGTAGATCAGGAGCTGGGAGCGGCCGTCGAACAACTCGGCCAGGTTTCCCTCCCCCTCGTCGGTGTCGAGCCGGTAGTCCTTCTCGACAGGCAGCCAGGGAAGCTCCCGTCGTTTGCGAGCGAGCTCGTCGCCCCGGCGGGTGTGCTCCTTCTCCTCGGCGAGCAGCTCGTCGCGAGCCGCCTGCCACTCTTGGCGAGACGCGGTCGGGTGTTGCTTCGTCGCGAGATGATCCGTCATGGGTCTGTCCTTCCTTTGTTGTTATCGGGGTTCATTCGGCCGGGCTCACGGCGGCGACCGGCTCCACATGCGGCTCGGCAGGCTCCGTGGGCGATGCCGACCTCGGTCGGCCGAGGAGGGCGAGAGCCAGTGCCACGCCGATCCCGGCCAGGACCACGCAGGCCACGAACGCGGACTGGAAGCCCTCGGTCAGCACGACGAGCGGATTCGCGCTCTGGTCCGCTGCCAGGACGTCCTCTGACCGGGACACGGCGACTGTCGAGACGATCGCGACCCCGAGCGCTCCGCCGATCTGGAATGCGGTGTTGCTCAGTCCCGACGCGATCCCGGACTCACGCTCGGCGATCCCCGCCAGGGCGGCGATCGTCGCGGTGGCGAAGACCGGCCCGATGCCGACGCCGAAGACGAGCAGACCGAGGACCATGTCTCCCAGGTAGCTGCCGCTGACCGGCACCTGCGTGAGCAGCAGGGACCCCGCGCCGAGGAACGCCATCCCCGTCGCGGCGACCGGCCGGAAGCCGACCCGCTGGACCGCGGACTGAGCGACGATCATGCCGATCGCGGCCGCTATCGGGGTGACGACGAACCCGGTACCGAACTCGACGGCCGAGTAGCCGAGCACCTGCTGCGCGTACTGCGTGAGGATGAACGGCATTCCGAAGCCGACGGCGCCGAAGAGCAGCATCACGAGATTCGCGCCGACACGGGTCCGCGAGCGAAGCAGCCGCAGTGGGACGAGCGGAGCGGGGTGGCGCGACTCGATCAGCACGAAGACGACGAGGAGTACGGCCGAGCTGGCAACGAGCGCCAGGGTCTGAGCGTTCGTCCATCCCACCTCCGGCGCCTCGACGAGTGCGTAGACGAGCAGCAGCAGCGCGCCCGTGATCGTGACGGCGCCGGCGGGGTCGTAGCTTCGCCGGGTCAGCTCGGCCCTGCTCTCCCGCAGGAGCGCCGGCGACAGCGCGAGAGCGGCCAGGCCGACGGGTAAGTTGATGAAGAAGATCCACTCCCAGGCCACGCCATCGACCAACGGGCCGCCGATCAGGTATCCGGCGGTGGCACCGAAGGCGCCCATGGTCCCCCAGATCCCGAGCGCCTTGTTCCGCTCGGCGCCCTCGGGGAATGTCGTGGAGACGATCGAGAGCGCGGTGGGAGTCATGATGGCCGCCCCGACGCCCTGGAGGGCACGGGCTCCGATCAGGGCGGCCGGCGACCAGGCGATGCCACAGAGCAGGGACGCGGCCGTGAAGCAGGCGAGGCCGACCATGAACAGGCGGCGGCGTCCCAGCAGATCGGCCGCCCTGCCGCCGAGCAGCAGCAGCCCGCCGAAGCTCAGGAGGTACGCGCTCAGCACCCATTGCAGGCCCGACTCGGAGAAGCCGAGATCGGCATCGATCGAGGGCAGCGCCACCGCGACGATGTTGGCGTCGAGGATCACCATGAAGAACGCGCCGCAGAGGAGGGCGAGGGCCCACCAGCGACGTGGGTCGGCCGGCGCCTCGACGGTCGTGTGCTGCGGGTTGGACATGATGCGCTCCTTGTCGGATTCGCCGCCGGGATCGGTGGCTTCGACAAACCGACGTAGCCGCGAGCGCCAGATGGACATCCCGAAGAGATTTCTTCCGCTGGCCCGTGGCAGGCGGCAGGATGAGCCTCATGGTGGATGCGATCGTCTTCGACCTCGACGGTGTGCTGGTCGACTCGGAACCGGTGTGGGAGGAGGTGAGGCGGCAGTACGTCGCCGACCACGGCGGCCAATGGCAGCCGGACACACAGAGCCGGCTGATGGGGATGAGCACCGGAGAGTGGGCCCGCTATCTCAGCGACGAGCTGGGCGTCGGGCGCACCGCCGAGCAGGTCGCGGCCGACGTGGTGACCGAGATGGTCGCGCGATACACCGCCTCGGTGCCCCTGGTCCCCGGCGCCGACGCGGTCGTACGGGAGCTCGCGCGGTCGTGGCCGCTGGGCCTGGCCAGTGCCTCCCCGCCCCGGCTCATCGAAGCCGCGCTGACCGCGAGCGGACTCGCCGACACCTTCGCGGTGGCGCTCTCCGCCGACAGCGTGCCGCGGGGCAAGCCCGCCCCGGACATCTACCTGGCGGTGGCGGAGCGACTAGGCCATGACCCAGCGACCTGCGTGGCGGTCGAGGACTCCTCCAACGGCGTACGGTCGGCCGCCCGCGCGGGCATGGGGGTGATCGCCGTACCTGACCGGCGGTACCCGTTGGACGACGACGCACGGCGGCAGGCCGGCCTCGTCATCGACAGCCTCGACGCGATCACCCCCGAGGCGGTACGGGCCGTCGGACGCGGAACCTAGCCGGATCACCCCAGCACGGCCTGGACGTACAGGAGACAGCCGACGCTGTAGACCGTCGTGACGACGCCCAGGGCGATCAGCCAGAGCTTGAGTACGCCCACGCTCGGCGACAGCTTGTAGCCGATCGTTATCTCCAGCACTCCGATCGCGATCCCGGCGACCGTGGGGAGTGGCATCACGAAGATGAACAGCTGGAGAACCAGCAGGAGCACGTAGAGGGCGACATGGGCGAAGCCCAGGACGACCGCGAACAGGACCTGCAGGCCCTGGTACTTATAGGGGCCCGCGTCGATCTGCACCACGGCTGCCCTCCCACCGGTGCTCGCTGGCCAACGACACGCGAGACGAAAGGCGGCCCGGCCCGCCGCGCCCACACGGCTGTCTCCCTGCTGTGGCTGAGACAGCTTGCGAGCCGGGCACGCCCTCGTCTCCCGCTCCCCGATCCTGCGTACCCAGGAAGAGTCCTACCATGCCTGCCGAATGCCTGCAGCAGTGGCTAAGGCGAAACTCGGCGCCGTTGGGCACGTCAATCGGAATTACGGGTACGCACGCGTGCCGATGACGTATTAAATGGATCCCAACACATCGAGTGGGTGGGATTCGTATCTGGGGGTCAGGGGTGGCTCACACAAGCAATCGCTCGGCCAATGCCCGGCCACGGCTGTGCATCATGTTGCCGCGGGCCGACGGACATGGCGGCCTGCCGCGCACCGTGATCAATCTGGCCAATCATCTGGTCGAGAGCGTCGACATCCAGATCATCGGTCTCCTGCGGGGGCGCAACCAGACCGTGTTCGACATCGATCCGCGGATCGACGTACAGCACGTCATGGAACTTCGGCCGTACGGTCCGGACGGTCAGCGACGCAATCTCGAGCAGGGCGGAGTCGACGAGCAAGGCAACCCGGTCTCGAAGCGGGCCATCTTCGCTCGTCAGCAACCGTCGGCGATCGCTCCGCTGGATCGTCGGCATTGGGCGTCCAGCGACGAGCCGTTGATCGAGGCAGTACGGCAGTCGAAGGCCGATGTCGTGATCGGAACGACTCCGGCACTGAACCGCTTCGCCGGCCAGTTCGCTCCACCGGGAACCGTCAAGGTCGGCCAGGACCATCTGAACTTTCCGCTGCGTACGCGCACGGCGGAGCAGCGCGAGTTCATGTGCGCGGCGATCGAGGCTCTCGACGTCTTCGTGCCACTGACTCGCGCCGATGAGGGCGACTATCGGTCCATGCTGGGCAACGGCACGACCGAGGTCGTCGCGATACCCAACCCGCTGTCGTGGCCGGCCGCCCAGCAGCCACCGCCGCTGGCCGAGAAAGTGGTGGTCGCCGCCGGGCGACTGGAGCCGCAGAAGGCGTTCGACCGGCTGATCAGGGCGTACGCGCCACTCGCGACGTCCCACCCGGACTGGCGCCTCGACATCTACGGCCTCGGACCGACCAAGGCGGCTCTTAACGGGCTGATCGACGACCTCGGCGTCGGGGCGAAGGTCATGCTGAAGGGCTACAGCAGGGACATCCCGAACGTCCTCGCGCGGAGCTCGATCTACGCGCTGAGCTCGAAGTTCGAGGGATTCCCGATGGTGCTGCTCGAGGCGATGAGCGTCGGGCTGCCGATGGTCGCCTACGACTGTCCCCGCGGACCGGCCGAAACTGTACGGGACGGCGTGAACGGGCGGCTGGTTCCGAACGGCGACCGGCCGGCATTCACCGCCGCGCTGGCACAGCTGATGGACTCGCCGCAACTTCGCCAGCGAATGGGAGCGGCAGCGCTGGCCGACGCGGCCGACTACGAGATGCCCCACATCGTCGAGCGCTGGACCAGGCTGCTCGCCCGGCTCGGCGCCCAGCCGGCCTAGCGGCTGTCGGCGCGAGAGCCCGAGCAGCGTTTGAGACCCCTCGGCCTGGGCACAGGCGTCTGCGGTGCACCGAAGGCGGTGCCGGTATTCAGGACAGAGGGACGTGGTCTTGTGATCATCCTTGGCGTCATCTTGCTGATCCTCGGAGCGTTGCTGAACATCTCCATCCTGTGGGTTCTCGGCATCATCCTCGCGGTAGTCGGGGCGGCTCTGTGGCTGCTCGGATCCATGGATCGCGCTGTCGGACCCCGCCGTCATTACTGGTAGCTAGCGCCGCGGGCGGGCCAGCGGACGGGCGTCAGCCTGAGACGATCGGTTCATGCCGATCAGCATCAGGTGCCCGCATGAGTAGTCCGCTGGATCCCGCCGGCGCGGATACCGGCAAGGCCTTGGTGCGCCGCCTCATCGACGACGTCATGAACCAGCGCCGCCTGGAGGCCTTGGACGAGATCTACACCCGGCCATGGCCGCGCGAGCCCGGGCCTGGATCACACCGTTCCTCGACTCGTTCACCGATGTCGAGATGCGCATCGTCGATCTCGTCGCCGAAGGAGACCGCGTGGTCGGACGGTTCAGCTGCTCCGGAACCCACGTCGGGACCTGGCGGGACCATCCACCCACCAACGCGCGGTTCACCAACGTAGCCGAGGTCTACTTCTTCCGAATCCGCGACGGGCGCATCGCCAGTGCCTGGGGTCTGGAGGACACCTGGGAACGCCTGCGCCAGCTCGGTCTGCTCGCCGACGGACGGCTGCCGCAGTAGACGCCGGGTGCCGCTCGGGGCACGATGGTGCAATTGATCGGCGTCTGACGACCGCTCCAGACCGAGGAGGCCCCATGCGCCGCACTGTTGTCCTGGTTCTCTCTGTCCTCCTTGCCGCTGCGACAGTCTCCATCGCCACGGCCTCCGCGCAGTCCGCGCCGCCAGCAGCCGAGGCGGGTGGCCGCGACACGGTGCGGTTCGCCACCTTCAACGCCTCGCTCAACCGCAACGCGGCCGGCCAGCTCGTGGCCGACCTGAGCCCGACGACCAACGCCCAGGCAGCGACCATCGCCGAGATCATCCAGCGCACTCGTCCGGACGTCGTGCTGGTCAACGAGTTCGACTTCGACGAGGGCGGGGTCGCCGCCGATCTGTTCCGGACCAACTACCTGGAGCGGTCGCAGAACGGTGCTGAGCCGATTGACTACCCCTACGCGTTCGTCGCGCCGTCCAACACCGGCATCCCGAGCGGGTTCGATCTCAACAACAACGGCACGATCGGGGGTGGAGACGACGCGTTCGGGTTCGGGCTGTATCCGGGCCAGTTCGGCATGGCCGTGTTCTCCCGCTACCCGATCGACGAGGACAACGCGCGTACGTTCCAGACGTTCCGCTGGGCCGACATGCCCGGCGCGATGCTGCCGGACGACCCGAGCACGAGCGCGCCGGCCGACTGGTACTCCCCCGAGGAGCTCGAGGTCTTCCGGCTGTCGAGCAAGTCGCACTGGGACCTGCCGATCAGCATCGGACGCCGGACCGTGCACTTCCTCGTGTCGCACCCGACGCCGCCGGTCTTCGACGGTCCCGAGGACCGCAACGGCACCCGCAACTTCGACGAGATCCGGTTCTGGGCCGACTACGTGGCCGGGGGCAAGCGGGCCTCGTACATCTACGACGACGAGGGCAACCACGGCGGCCTGCAACACGGCACCCGCTTCGTCATCGCCGGCGACGAGAACAGCGACCCGGTCGACGGCGACTCGGTCCCCGGCGCCATCCAGCAGCTCATCGAGCATCCGCGGATCGTCGACCCGACGCCGACCTCGGACGGCGCGGTCGAGGCGACCGCTCTGCAGGGCGGGGCGAACGCGACGCACATCGGCGACCCGATCTTCGACACCGCGGACTTCGCCGACACGGCACCGGGCAACCTGCGGGCGGACTACGTCTTGCCGTCGAAGGCGCTCCGGCCTCTGGACCAGGGCGTGTTCTGGCCGGTGCTGGCCGACCCACTGTCGCGGCTGACCGGGGTCTTCCCGTTCCCGTCCTCGGATCACCGACTGGTCTGGGTCGACATCGCAGTCACCTGACCGATCGGAGCTGACACCTGCGCGGCGCCGCACTGGAGCGGGGTCACACGAGGCGATGTTCGAAGGCGAAGGCCGCTGCCGCGGTGCGGGACGAGACGTCGAGCTTCCCGAAGATGTTGCTGAGGTGCCGGGCCACCGTCTTCTCACTCAGGACCAGCTCGGCGGCGATCTCGGTGTTGCTGCGGCCCGACGCCACCAGCCGAATCACCTCGACCTCTCGAGCCGTGAGCCCGCCAGGCGCGGCCGGCTGTAGCAGCTGACTCGCCTCCCGCTCGGCCGGAACCGCCCCGAGGTCGGCGAAGGTACGACGAGCCTCGGTCAGCTCGGTCCGCGCCGAGTCGAGGTCGCCGAGGAGCTGGTACGCCCGCCCGACGAGCATCCGGCACCGCGCGACTTCGTACCTCGCACCCACCTGCGACCAGAGGCGAGCGGCGGTTCGCAGCGGCGGGACCGCGCCAGTGGCGTCGCCGCGGGCGAGTCGTACGCTGCCCACCGCGTAGCCGGCCATCGCCCGCTGCGCAGCGCTCTCGAAGCTCGCTGCGATGCCGGTCAGCTCGTCGGCCAGGTTCGCCGCCTCGTCGGTCTCTCCGCAGGCGAGCAGAATCTGGACACCGGCGGGGAGGAGCTGGCAGCGGTGCACCGGGTCGCGCGGCTCGGCCAGCAGCCGGCGAATCGCACCCAGTGCCGACTCCTGGCGACCCCGGGCCAGCCACAGCAGGGCGAGACCCGGTTGCGGCTCGTGACCGAATCCGCTCGCCTTGTCATAGGCTTCCTCGGCAGCGTGGAAATCCCCCCGGATTCGGAGTACGTCGCCGCGTTCGCCCATCGCCAGACCGGCCGCCGCCGGGGTGTCCGCCAAGACGTAGCGCTGCACCGCCCGGTCGAACTCGTCGAGAGCTTCGGCATACGCACCGTGCACCCGCATGATCTGCCCTCGGTGCACGGCGCACTGCCCGGTGAACAACACCAGACCAGGCTGGGCGTCGCACCAGGTCGTGAGGGCCGTGGTCCACTCGGCGGCACGGGCGAGGTCGGAGATCTCCTGGCAGCCCTCGATCATCGTGCAATAGACCTGGCCGGAGAAGATCGGCGACACCTCGCCCGCGGCGACGCCGACCATGGCCTCGTCGAGATGCGCCAGGCCCTCCGCGACTCTTCCCTCGTACAACAGCATCCGACCTTGAGAACTAAGCCCCACGGCGAGCAGGTCAGGCTCGGAGAAACGGCGGCCGTACTCGGTGATGCTGACGGCCAGCTTGTACGCCGAGGCGAGCTCGCCCGAGGAGATCTGCCGGATCATCACCGGCAGCATGACGTAGCCGCGCTCGACGACGTCCTCGGTCACCTCGTCGATCAGGCGCTGGGCTCGCGCGATCCATCCCCCGCCGACCGCCGTCTCACCGCTCATAACGAGCGACATGGCCAGCCAGAAGGCGCATCGAACGGCGGCCAGGGTCTCGCCGGCGTCGAGGTTCAGCTGGTACGCGCGTTGCAGCGCCTGGACGGAGTCGTTCCGGCGGCCGAGGAGAGCGGCGGCCGCCGCCAGCTGGGCGAAGTCGTCGCCGGTCAGAGTCTCCGGATCGAGCTCGGAGAGCGCGTCGTAGGCAGCCACCCACTCCCGGCGCTCGAAGGATTCCCGCGCCCGGATCAGGTCTTCAACCACGCCCATCGGAACTCCCGTGCTCTGAGGATAGTCCCCAAGCAACCCGAGCGTCCTCCGAACGTCAGGCCGCTGCCGGGACCTCGCTGTGGGCCCGCGACACGATCTGGCGGGCGACATAGTCGGCATCGCGACCGATTCCCGGAAAGACCATGGAGCTGAACGCGAACTGGAACGACAGACCGCAAAAGTACAAACCCGGGGCGGCCTCCACGACGCCTCGCATCTCCACGGGCCAGCCGTCGTCGCCGAAGACGGGAAGGTCGATCCAGTCGAAGGCCTGCTGGAATCCGGTGCACCACACCACGTTGGCCACGTCGAGCACGGTGCCGTCGTCGAGGCACGGCTGGCCGTCGCTCACTCCGGCGACCCGCTGCTCGATGCGCTCGACATCCCGAGCGGCGAGGTCCTCGCGATGCACCCGGAGCATCGGCCCACCGTGGAACCGGATGTGCGGCATGGCCTTGCGCCCGATCGGCGTCCGGCGCGTTATGACGTGCCTGGCTAAGAAGACCAGGATCGGCATCACGACGGACTTGGCGCGAGTCTCGGGCCGGAACGGCAGCTGTCCACAGTCGCGCCCCACCAGCGTCGTTGAGTGGGTCTGGGCGACCTCGTACGCGATGTCGGTTCCCGAGTGGGAGGATCCGACGACGAGAACCCGGCCGGGTTGGAGCTGGTTCGGGCGGCGATACTCACTGGAATGCAGTTGCTTGATGGCCGGATCGAGCGCCGCGCCGAAGGCCGGGACGGATGGTGTCCGGCCGAAGGTGCCAGTGGCCACAACCACGTTGTCGCAGCTGATGGTGTCGGCTCCCACGGCAGCGACGTAACCGCCGCCCGTC
>JALDXR010000470.1:0-3508 GCA_032154865.1 Nocardioidaceae bacterium | reverse complement strand
GTCGTCGACGGCCTGAGCAATCCGGAGATCGCGTCGCGGTTGTTCGTCAGCCGGTCAACGGTCAAGACGCATCTCTCGCACGTCTATGCCAAGCTCGGCGTGGCCAATCGCACCGAGCTCGCGACGTACGCGGCGGAGCAGTCGTGACGTCCAGAGGCGAGATGATGCCGGACATGATGCACTCGGGGACGGCGACCTTCCTGTCGACCGGGGTGGAGCGTTCCGAACCGCTGTGGGAGATGGCCCCCGATGCCGCCGCCGCGTCGATCGAGCGGCACGCCGAGCTGGTGGCCGCCGCGGTCCGGTCGCACGGCGGCACCGAATCGGACGGCGGCGGCCAGGTGGACGGCGTCTTGGCAGTCTTCGGCTCCACGACCGAGGCGGCGGCGGCCGCGCTGGCGATCCAGCGCGACGCGGCGGCGACGGACTGGCCGGACGGCCTCCCGATCCGGATCCGGATCGGGATCTTCACCGGCGAGCTGCGCGGGCCGGACGGGCGGGACCAGACTCGATCGGCGATGGCCCGCTGCGCCGGCCTTCGCGACGTGGCCCATGGCGGCCAGGTCGTGCTGTCGGCCGCCACCGCCAATCTGGTCGCCGACGCGCTGCCCGAGGGCGCTTGGCTCGACGAGCTCGGCGTCCATCGGCTGCGCGACCTCTCCCGGCCGGAGCCGCTGTTCGGGTTGTGCCATGGCGAGTTGCGTCAGGACTTTCCGCCGCCACGGTCGCTCGACGTGCTCCCCAACAATCTGCCGACCCAGCTGACCAGCTTCGTCGGCCGCGGCGACGAGTTGGCCGCGGTCGAAGGACTTCTGCGCGAGCAGCGGCTGGTCACCTTGTCCGGCGCCGGCGGCTGTGGCAAGACCCGGCTCGCCGTTCAGGCCGCCGCCGGGCTCGCGGACCGCTGGCGCGACGGCACCTGGTGGATCGACCTCGCATCGGTCGCGGATCCCGCCCTGCTGCCGGGCCTGGCCGCGAGCGCGGTCGGCATCCTCGTCGAGCCGGCCCATGCACCCCTTCCGGGCCTGATCGGCCAACTGCGCGGCCGCCGCCTGCTGCTGTGCATCGACACCTGTGAGCACCTCCTCGACCCAGTAGCGGACCTGGCCGACGCGGTGCTGCGCGCATGTCCGCAGGTCTCGATCCTGGCCACCAGCCGAGAGCCACTCGGAGTCGAGGGCGAGGCGATCTGGCGGGTGCCGTCCATGGCCGAGGACGAGGCAGTGCGCCTGTTCGCCGATCGGGCCGCCTTGGTGCGACCGGGCTTCGTCATCGACGCCGAGGGCGAGGAGCAGGTCCGCGGCGTCTGCCGCCGGGTGGACGGCATCCCGCTCGCCATCGAGCTCGCCGCCGCGTGGATCCGGGTCCTGACCCCTCATCAGATCGCCGCCGGACTCGACGACCGCTTCCAGTTGCTGGCCGGGGGACCGCGAGGGGCGATCGCGCGACAGCAGACCCTTGCGGCGTCGATGGAGTGGAGTCACGATCTGCTGGACGACGTGGACCGGCGGGTGTTCCGCCGGCTGTCCGTGTTCACCGGCGGGTTCACCCTCGAGGCGGCCCAGACAGTCGGCGCGGACGACGACGCCGTACGCCGCGGCGACGTCCTACCCGTGCTCGGCCGGCTGGTCGACAAGTCGCTCGTCGTGATGCGCGAAGGGCCGACCGAGGCGCGCTACCGGCTGCTGGACACCGTGCGGGAGTACGGGACGGAGCGGCTGGCCGCCGCCCGCGAGACCAAGTCCACCAGCGATCGGCATCTCGATTACTTCCTTGGGCTGGCGGAGACGGCCGAGCCCGAGCTGGAGCGCGACCAGGACACCTGGCGCCAGGTGCTCGACGCGGAGCACGACAACCTGCGCAGCGCCCTGCGATGGGGGCTCGACGCGCCCGATCCTGAGCGTGGTCGGCGGGTCGCGGCCGCGTTGGCGCGCTACTGGTTCATCTGCGGCCGGGCCCACGAGGGGCTGCAGCTGTTGAACGACGCGATCGAACGGGCACCCGACGACCGCTCGCTCCTTCAGGCCCGGCTGCTGTGCGGCGCCGCCATGGTCGGCGAGGTCGGCGGCCGGCTCGGCCTCACCGTCGACGCGGCACGGCAGGGGCTCGAACTCGCGATCGAGCTCGGCGACGACCGGATCCGCGGCCGCTGCCTGCTCCAGTCGGCGTACCACCCGTTCTACTTCGACTTCGCGCGAGCGGAGGAGCTGGCTCACGAGGCGAAGGAGTACGGCGCGAAGTCCGGCGACCCGTACGCCCGCGACCACGGCCAGCTCATCGAGGCGTGCGCGCTCACCAACCGCGATCGGCACGAGGAGGCGGTGGCACTGGCCCGGCCACTGCGCGAGCGCAGTCTGGCGCGCGGTGACCGATTCTGCGCGGCGTTCTCGTACTCGGTCGAGGTCTGGGCGGGGCTGTTCACCGGTGACCTCAGGCAAGCCCTTGAGCTGGGTCACCAAGCGGTACGGACGGCCGAGCCACTGGCCGACTACTTCACGACCGGCACGAACACGACCAACCTCGCCTGGGTGCTGGGCGTGGCCGGCGAGCTCGACGAGGCCCGGCGGCTGATGGATCGCCTGGTCCGGTCGATCGACGACGCTGGACCCGATGTCGACGTGGTCGGCATGGGTGTCACGATCGGCAAGCTGCACCTGTGGGGCGGCGATCTGCAGGGCGCGACCGAGTGGTTCGAGCGCTGCACCCGCTTCGCGGCGCCGGACACCGACAACTGGATAGCCGCCCGAGGCCTGCCGGGTCTGGCCGGGTCGCTGCGGCGACTGGGGCGGCACGACGAGGCCCAGGCCCACGCCGAGCGCGGCGTCGAGCTTGCCCGGCGTCTGGAGATCCCACATGTGCTCGCCGAGTCGCTCGACGAGCTGGCCCGGCTCACCGACCCGGCCGACATCGAGCGGGCCGAACGGCTACACCACGAGGCACTGGCGGTCCGGGTCGAGAGGGGACTGCGCACGTTCTACGTCAACAGCCTGGAGGCGCTGGCGACGTTGGCCGCCCGGCGGGACAGCCAGGTTGAAGCGGTACGGCTGGTCGCCGCCTGTGATTCGGCGCGAGAACGCATGGGCAACCCACGACCGGCGATCGAACAGGCCGACTATGACGCGGTCTTCGCGACGGTGCGCGCCGCGCTGTCCGACGAGGAGTGGGCGACGGCCTGGGCCGAGGGCGCCGAGCTGGACCTCGACGGCGTGGTCTCCTACGCGACCCGGGCCCGCGGCGCTCGGGACCGGCCGGCCACCGGATGGGCCAGCCTGACACCGTCCGAGCGCGAGGTGGTGCGCCTCGTGGTCGATGGATTGAGCAATCCGGAGATCGCCTCGCGGCTGTTCGTCAGCCGGGCGACCGTCAAGACACACCTCTCGCACGTCTATGCCAAGCTCGGCGTGGCCAATCGCACCGAGCTCGCCGCCTTGGCGACGGAGCAGGACAGATGATGACCGATCGACCGCTGATCCTCGGGATCGAGACCTCGTGCGACGAGACCGGCATC
>JALDXR010000469.1:0-3509 GCA_032154865.1 Nocardioidaceae bacterium | reverse complement strand
GGTCAAGGAAGGGCAAGGCGTCGTCGGGAAGTTCGGAAGCAAGCGCCAGGAACTGTTCGCGAAGCTCGAATCCAAGCGCGTCCGCCTCGGCATCGAGCAGGTGCTCAAGCAGAACCTGGGATTCCCGGCCGTCTTCGCGCAGGTTCCCGAGCCCGTGCTCGTCGAGTGGATGACCAAGCTGGCGGTGCTCGACCGCCGGGTGGGCATCAGCCTGTCGGGCACCGACGTGTACGCGTCTGCCGTGGGTGGGATCCGCGTCACCGAACCAGGCGCCGATCTGGGCGTGCTGCTGGCGGTGGCGTCGGCCGCCACCGATACGGCCCTGCCGCCGCGGCTCGTGGCCTGCGGCGAGGTCGGTCTCGGAGGCGAGGTGCGGAAGGTCGCGCAGATCGACCGGCGGCTGGCCGAGGCCGCCCGCCTCGGCTTCACCTGGGCGATGGGGCCGGGATCCGTCGACGCCGGTCCGCCCGGATTGCGGCTGCTGCCGGTGACCGACGTCGCTCATGCCGCCGCGGTGAGTGGTCTGACCGAGGACGACGTCGCAATCCTCCCATCGGCACGGGGGGCGGCATGAGGGCTCGGATACCATCGGCCCGTGCTCAACGTCCGGAGCCCCGAGATGTTGGCGGCGTTGACGAAGGTGGCGCCCGGGCAGCAGCTGAGGGACGGCCTCGACCGGGTGCTGCAGGCCAACAAGGGCGCGCTCATCGTGATGGGCGACGGGCCCGAGGTCCTCAACATCTGCTCCGGCGGCTTCCTGCTCGACGCGGCCTTCAGCCCTCAGCGGATGTCCGAGCTGGCCAAGATGGACGGCGCCATCATCCTGGCCGAGGACACCAGCCGGATCGCCCGGGCCAACGTCCACCTCGTGCCCGATCCGAGCATCCCGACCGTCGAGACCGGCACCCGCCACCGCACGGCCGAGCGGGTGGCCCGCTCGATCGATGTCCCGGTGATCGCGGTGTCGGAGGGTCAGCGGGTGATCTCGGTCTACGTCGGCGACCAGAAGTACCCGCTGTCGTCGATCTCGGTGCTGCTCGACCGGGCCAATCAGGGCCTGCAGACGCTGCAGCGCTACCGCGTCCGGCTCGACCGGGGCAGCGCCGAATTGACGACCCTCGAGGTCGAGGACGTGGTGGCGTTGCGCGACACCGTCAACCATCTACAGCTGATCGAGACCATGCTGCGGGTCGCCGCCGAGGTCGAGGCCGACATCGTCGAGCTCGGCAGCGAGGGCCGCCTGGTGGCGCTCCAGCTGGAAGAGGTCATGGAGAACGTCGCCGAGCAGCGCCGGCTGATCATCCGCGACTACTTCCACGAGGACGACATGTGGACGATCGACGACGCCGTCGGCGCCCTCGGTCAGCTGTCGCTCGAGGACCTGTCCGACGACGTCCGCGTGGCGGCCATGCTGCACCTGCCCGATCAGGAGACCGACCTCAACGCGCCGATGACGCCGCGGGGCTACCGGATGCTCTCGTCCATCCCGCGGTTGCCGAAGCGGATCATCGCCGAGATCGTCGACACCTTCGGCAGCCTGCCAAAGATCATGCGGGCGTCCGACGACGACTTCGTCAACGCCGCCGGCCTCCGACCCGACGTCGCCCGCTCGGTCCGCGACGGGTTGCGCCGAGTGGCCGAGGCGAGCATCCTCCGCCAGGTCTGAGGGGCAGGCGCTGGGGCCGAGGTCCCCGGAACGACCGCCCGCAGCCCGATCGAACGCTGTGTCATGGGTCACACTGGGACTACGCTCCATCGCCATGGTGGCGGAGGTGTTGGCGAAGACCGAGATGTTCGAGCCCCTGACCGACGACGAGCTCACCCAGCTCTCGGCGGCCTCGAGGCTGCGCGATCTCCGCCGCAACGACGTCCTCTTCCACGAGCACGACGACGCCGACGAGCTGTTCGTCGTCACGCGGGGCCGGGTGGCCATGACGCGCGGCTTCATCGACGGCCGCGAATCGGTGATGGCGCTGATGGAGGCCGGCGACCTGTTCGGGGAGATGCCGTTGTTCGATGGCCAGACGCGATCGACCGACGGTCGGGCCCTCGAGCCGTCGGGCGTGGTCGTCGTGCCCTACCAACCTGTCCGCGATCTGTACTCGGCTCGTCCGGAGTTGCTCTGGAGCGTCGTCCGCCTCCTGAGCACCCGTCTGCGGGTCATCAACGAGGCCTTGGCCGACTCCATGTTCCTCGACGTCGCCGGGCGCACGGCCAAACGCCTGCTGGAGCTCTCGGGCGGGCAGGACGCCTTCCAGCTCCCGGTCACCCAGGAGGAGCTGGCGAGCATGGTCGGTGCCTCAAGGGAACGGGTCAACAAGGCGCTCGCGCAGTTCGCGCGGCTCGGGTGGCTCGAGCAGCACGAGCGGCGCTATCGCATCCTCGACCGCGAGGCGCTCGTGGTCCGATCACGGTAGGGGCCGCCGGCATGCCCCACGGTCCCGTCTGGGCGATCGTCGTGGCCGCGGGGGAGGGGAACCGCTACGGCGGACCCAAGCAGTTCGAGGAGTTGGCCGGCGAGCGTGTCGTCGATCGCGCCGTGGCGGTGGCGAGCGCGGCGTGCGACGGCGTGGTCCTGGTGGTGCCGGCCGATCGGACCGGCGACCGGCCGGCCGGCGTCGACCGGGTGGTGGCGGGGGGTGCGACGCGGTCGGAGTCGGTGCGCGCCGGCCTCTCGGCGGTGCCCGACGATGCCACCGTCGTGGTCGTGCACGACGGCGCCCGTCCGCTCGCCGGCATCGACCTCTTCCACCGCGTGGTGGCGGCCGTGCGTGAGGGCGCGGCAGGAGCGGTTCCGGGCATCCCGGTGTCCGACACCCTCAAGCGCGTCGGCGACGACGGCGCCGTCCTGGCGACCGTGGAACGAGCCGGTCTCGTCGCCGTGCAGACACCGCAGGCCTTCGCCGCCGAGCACCTGCGGTCGGCACATCGCGCCGCCGGGCAGGCGACCGACGATGCCGGCCTGGTGGAGGCGGCCGGTGGTCGCGTGGTCGTGGTCGAGGGCGACCGGCGCAACGTCAAGATCACCGAGCCAGGCGACCTGGCGCTGGTCGAGGGCTTGGTCAGAGGCTCCGCCGACAGGCGGAGCCGTGGCCCGAGCGGCCCGGCCGGAGGCCAGGAGCGGAGTGAGATGTCCGGTGAGGAGACGCACCTGTCCGGTGGAGCTCTCGGGGGAGGCTCGTGACCGACATCCGGGTCGGGCACGCCTACGACGTGCACCGCCGGTCGGACGACCCTGCACGACCGCTCGTGCTCGGCGGTGTCACGTTCGGCGGAGAGCCCGGTCTCGACGGGCACAGCGACGCGGATGTTGTCGCGCACGTGTGCGCCGACGCGCTGCTCGCCGCCGCAGGGCTCGACGATCTCGGCCAGCAGTTCCCTGACACCGATGACAGCTACGCCGGCGCCGACAGCGTCGGCCTGCTGGGACGGGTCGCCCAGATGGTCCGCGAGGCGGGCTGGGAGCCTTCGAACGTCGACTGCACCGTCGTGTGCGACCGGCCCAGGCT
>JALDXR010000468.1:0-3518 GCA_032154865.1 Nocardioidaceae bacterium | reverse complement strand
CGGACTGGGACGTTCGAGTTCCAGACGATTGGAGAACCCACCATGCGCAGCAAGTCGATGGCAGCGGTCGGTCTTTCCGCGGTCCTGGCGGTAGGGATCGTGGCCGCGGCCAATGCGTCGAGATCGAGTCAGAACCAAGGCGGCGCCAACCCGGACAGCCGCAGCGCGCGAGCGCATGAGCCGGACATCCGGCAGGCGAACTTCAGCCATCCGGTGCGCAACCCGTACTTCCCGCTGCGACCCGGGCTGGTGTTCCGGCTGCGAGGCACCGACGAGGGCGAGCACTTCCGCGAGGTCGTGCACGTCACGCACAAGAAGAAGCTGATCCAGGGGATCCGCGCGACGGTCGTCAAGGACGTCGTCCGGCGGGCCAACGGGACGCTCGCCGAGAAGACCCACGACTGGTACGCCGCCGACGGCCACGGCAACATCTGGTACCTCGGCGAGAACACCGCGTCGTACGACGAGCACGGCAACGTCGAGAGCCGCGAGGGATCCTGGCAGGCCGGCCGGAAGGGCGCCGTTGCCGGGATCATCATGCCCGCGCGCCCGAGGCCGACCCAGGCGTTCCGTCAGGAGTTCTTCAAGGGCCACGCGGAGGATCAGGCGTGGCTGGTGCAACGGGGCTTCAAGACCAAGGTGCCGTACGGCACGGTCAGGCACTCGTTGCGCAGCCTCGAATGGAGCCGGCTGGAGCCGCGCGTCGTGTCGCTCAAGGTGTACGGCCCGGGCCTCGGCATCGTGCGCGAGAAGGACCTCTCCGGTGGGAGCGAGGTGTTCAAGCTGGTCTCGGTCCACCGGCCCTGACGGCGGCCGATTCACAAGGCGCGGAGCCCGTCCTGGGCTCGGCCCAGCCACCAGTCGAGCTCGGGGCCGGCTCCGCCGAGCGCCTTCTCCCAGCCGAACTGCACCATCGCACCGAGCAGAGCATGGCGGAGTGCGTCGTCCCACCAGCCGGTCGTGTCGACGCCGTGGTGCTCGAGCGCGGCGCGGTACGCGGTGACAGCGTCCATCTTGGGCTCGGGCAGCCGGGCGGCGTTGAGCGAGACGTACCACCCGAGATCCGACAAGGGACTGGCCTGGCCGCAGAACGCCCAGTCGAGCAGGATCGTGGTGCCGTCCGGCCTCGTGCCCAGGTTGCCCATCTTCCAGTCGCCGTGGACCAGGCTTTCGGGACCGCGGCCCATCGCGTCGAGCAGCGGCGTCGGGTCGTAGGCCAGGTCGAGTAGGTCCGCCGCGATCCGCGGGGCGAGCTCTCGGAGCCGCTCCCAGCCCTGCCGGCTCGTGGCGGCGACCGGATGCGGCTCCTCGGCCAGGACGACGGGACTGAACATCGTGTACCGGTGGACCGTTGGGAGGAGACCCAGGTCGTCCTCCCAGCCCCAGTACGTCGCGTGCAGCGCGGCCATGTGATCGAGGAACCCCCGGTGTTGCGGCAGCGAGACCGCGGCGTCGCCCTCGGGCACCAGGAACTCGCCGACGTCCCGCATCAGCAGCGCTGCGCCCCAGCCGTTGCGGCCCAGACCTGTCGCTGCTCCCACGACCGCGTGGTCGAGCGTGCTCGGGAGCCGGTCGAGCAGCCCGCTGCTCCAGATCCGGACCGGCCAGCAGCTGATGTCGCCGCTGGCTCGCATCAGCCAGTCATGGTCGACGTGGAGGTGCTTGACCACGTAGGGACGGCCGTCGATGACCACTCGCTCGAACCGCGCTCCGGACTTCGAGTCGGCGTGGGCCAGTACGCGGCGCTCAGTGGCGCCGGCGATCAGCTCCTCGACCGAGGCCGCCACTCCGGGCGGATCGGCGTTCGCCGTCATACCCGGATCCTCGCTTCCGGCGGCTGCCTTGCCACAGCGCCGACCGCGGGCACGTCGACATCGTGATCGTACGACCGGTCACGGGCCTTCCGATGCGACCGCGCCGCTCCCGACCGTGGACGACGCGGCCAGATCGGCGCCGATCAGATCGATCGCGTGGTGCGCCGCGGAGAGCACGCCGGGGAAGTTCAAGAAGGCGTGCATGGTGTCGGCGTACTCCACGTGATCGGCCTCGACGCCGTCGGTGCGAAGCCGTTGCGCGTACTCCCGGGCCTCGTCCCGCAACGGGTCCCGGCCCGCGCCGACGACGAGCGCCGGCGGGAGGCCGGCCAGACTCTGGGCGCGCAGCGGTGCCGCATAGGGCGTGACCGGATGGCCGGCGAGGTACTGCTCGCGCATCCACACCTCGCCGCTCATCGTGAGGAAGACGCCGTCGAACCGGCGATGTGATCCGGACTCGCGGCCGAAGTCGAGGGCGGGATAGCACAGGATCTGCCGCGCCGGCAGCGGCTCGCTCCGGTCTCGGGCCAGGAGGCAGGCGCCGCTCACAAGGGCCGCTCCGGCGCTCTGGCCACCGGCCGACACCTGGCCGTTGCCGCGGATCTCCTCGCCGTGCGCCAGCAGCCACTGCATCGCGTCGTACGTGTCATGCAGCCCGGCGGGGTACGGGTGCTCCGGCGCCAGTCGGTAGTCGAGCGACACCACGGTCGCCTCGGCTCGGACCGCGACGCCGGCGCACACGGTGGCGATGTCGGGGATCGAGCCGCCGACGAAGCCACCGCCGTGCAGCCACAGGATCAGGGGCTGCCGGTCCCGTTCGCTGCCACGGTAGAGCCGGACCCGGCGCGGACCGCCACGCAGCGGCAGGTACAGATCGATCTGGCGAGCCCGGGCCTCGGGCACTCCCGCGTACTCGGGATCCGGGGGAGTGACCCGACTGGCGACCAGCTCGTCGTACGGGATGCCGCCGTTCTGGTTGCCGAGCCGGGCCAGCAACGCGTCGGTCTCGGGTCCGAACCGCGGATCGTCGACGAGGCGGGTCTCGGGCGGCGTCATGCGGCCAGCCACCCCAGCTCGTCGAGATGGAGGGCGGCATGCACGTACGCGGGCTTGCCGGGCACGGTCATCGCGTACTGCGCGAAGGCGCCGACGCCGGACGGCTCCCCGTCGGACTCGGCGGCCTGCCATTGCGACTCGGGATAGGCCTGGATCTCGGTCAGGAGGGCGTCGCGGGCGCTCAGGAGCCGATGCATCAGCAGCGACGCCGGCAGTTCGCGCCCGGCGATGACACCGGCCCGGTTCAGCATCCGGCCGACCTCGGAGGTCTCCCAGCGCGGGTCGATGCTCCAGTGCTCCCGGCCGGCCCGTGCCTCGGTGAGCGCGGCGAGGCTGATCTCGTCCCACATCAGGACGTGGGCGAGCAGGTCGTGCAGCGATTCGCAGAAGTCGCCCAGGGGGCCGGACGCGACCTGATAGTCGGCGGCCAGCTCCTCCGGGGACAGTCCCTCCAGGCGGCGCAGCAGGAGATCGTGGTCGGTCCGGATCCGATGGGCAGCCTCGCTCATCGGCAACGTCACGGTTATCGTCATGCCGCCAGCGTCACCGGCGCCCCGTACCCACACCAGTCGCCTGACGATTCCGGTCAGCCGTCCACCGCACTGGCGGTAGCCGAATTGCGAAACACGCCCGGCGTGTCTCGCAATT
>JALDXR010000467.1:0-3518 GCA_032154865.1 Nocardioidaceae bacterium | reverse complement strand
AGGCGCTGACCGTCGTCGACCTGAGTCAGGCTCGCCCCCATGGCGCGCATCGGCTCGATCGTCTGCAGAGCCTCGTCGTCCGGGTCTTCGTTCGCCATCGCGTCGCCGAGCCGATCGAAGTCGAGGAAGAACGCGATGCTGGACTCCGACGCATCAGGCACCGCGGTGTCGAAGCCGTCGGCCGACGCCAGGTCACCGCCGTCGGCCAGCATCTGGGCGTATTCCTCGTTGCTCGCGACGACCAGTCCGTCGTCGCTCTCCTGGGTGATCAGCTCCGGCAACCCCGCGGCGGTGAGGGCGACGTTGACTCGATCGACGACGTCCTGGACGGCCGCCTGGTCGGTGGTCATCCGGGCGCCGAAGTAGAAGTCGCTCGGATCCTGCGAGTCAAGGTCCCCCTCGGTCAGACCGTTGCTGTCCACCGCCACGGTGAGGTTGTCGCCGAGGATCGTACGCAGGTCGTCCGGCAACTGCAGACCGGTCTCCTGCTGCACGTCGTTGAGCATCTCCGGGTAGGCACCGGGGCCGCCGAAGTTCTCGACCATCCCCTGCAGGTTCGGCCAGTAGTCGTCGACGAGCTTGCCGCCACCCGATGCGGACATCGCCATCAGGGTGCTGTCCGGTAGCTCGCCGATCGGGTTGTCGACGTCAGCCGCGATGTCGACGTCGGTCGTGGCCTGCGTGACGTACTCGATGTGATCCGAGCCGGCCCGGACCGCACCGAAGACGGTGTGGACCTGCTCGGCGGCGGCCGCGGCGCCCTCGAAGCCCCCCATCGACGAAGCCGTGTCGCGCAGACCGTCGACGTCGGACCAGAACGAGATGACGCCTTCGCCGTCCAGCGCATCCATGTCGGACTGGAACTGCGCGGCGTCGGACAACGGGCTCGACTCCGCGCCGTCGACGATCTCGGACAGGGTGTCTGCTTCCTCCGCGATCAGCATGTAGTCGCCCACGAACGCGACGTTGTCGCCTTCGGCGGCGGCCGAGCTTGGGGCGGACGAGCTGAGCACCGTGCTGGCGCCGCCCGAGGCGATGTCGACATGGGTCGCGATCGGGGCCGTATCGAACGCCGACGTGCCGAGGCCGCACTTCTCGATGGCGGCCACCGCATCCTCCGCGGCCTGCTGGTCGCTCACCTGGATCGCGGCCACGGAGACGACCTGGTCGTCGACCGGCACGACGCCGAGCCCGGCCCGGTCGCCGATCCACGGCTCGACGTCATCCTCGTAGGACAGGCCGCAGTCGGAGCCTTCGACCATCGTCTCGAACATCAGCTTGCGCAGATCCTCGGTGTCGCTGCTGATCCCGGTCGCTTCCTCGAACTCGGGGACCTTGCGCAGCAACCGGATCGCATTGACCTTCTGACTGGCCGATGGGTCGAGGTCGATCCGCAGGTAGCCCAGGGTGTTGCTCGGGAGTGCCTCCGCGGGCTGGGGGCCACCACCGTTGAGGTACTGGTAGGCGGCGAACGCGCCACCGCCGACCAGAATCGCCAACACGGCCGCGACGGCTCCGAGAACGACACCCCTGCGTCGACGGCGGGGCGGCTGCGGGCCGCCGGACTCGACCCACTCGGGCGGGGTCCAGCCGGGCGGCGGTCCACCAGGGGGTGGGCCGCCCGGATACCCACCAGGAGGCGGGCCGCCCGGATACCCACCGGGTGGAGGTCCACCGGGATACCCACCGCCGGGTGGAGGTGCACCGGGATATCCGCCGCCAGGTGGCGGGCCGGCAGGGCCCGGCGGCATCGGGCCAGGGGGAGGTCCCCCAGGCGGCGGACCGGGCTGCGCAGGCCCCGGCGGACCCCACTCGCCCCCAGACGGTGGTTGGTTAGACACGAGGTTCCCCTTCTGCCGTGAATCGTCACGGCCTTCGATGTGGCGATTCCACGGGAGGTTCCGCCGCCACGCGAGCCGGACGATGCTCCAGACTCTAACTGAGACCAGGGTCTTTCCCGCCCGGCGGCGAACCGGTCTCGGACGGTGCGGAGCCGCCGTAGGGCGGAGGCAGAGGCGGGCGGGAGAACAGCAGAACGGCGGCGACGAAACCCCCCAGAGCGCCGACCGGCCAGGCGAGCAGCAAACCCCTGGCATGGACGTCGAGCTGCTCAGGTAGGAGGTCGCCGACCGAGGCTCCGGAGAGCAGACTGGCCGGGTCCTCGGGTCCGAGGATGATGCCGAGCCGCCACGCGATGACGGCGCCGATCCCGGCGGCGACCGCACACCCGACGGCCTGCGGCCAGCCCACGCGGTGCCAGCGCCAGCCGGTCAGCAGCCCGAGTGGAAACGCGAGCGCGAGGCCGATCAGTGCGAACGTCACATCGACCCCGAACTGACGACCGGCCTCCTCCTCGCCCATGATCGCGGTCGCCCGGACCACCTCGAAGGCCGGCGGATCGGCGAACTCCGACCACAGCCAGCCGCCCACGACCCCCGCCACGAGGAACAACGCGCCGGTAATCAGGACCGCGCGCACCACGAGAGCGGTCGGCGGACCGTCGAGGTCGGCCGACCAGGCGGCCTGCCGGGCCTGCTGCCAAGACAGCGGTCGGGACGACGAGGACTGGCCGCCGGCGGGGTCTATATCGTGCACGCCTTCCCTTCCCTTGATGAGAAGAGCCTACGTGCGCGAGCCGAGACAGGCCGGGCCCAGCAGCGCCTTCAGGTCGGCCATCAGGGCCGGAGTCGCGGCCACCCGGAGCCGCTCGTCGAGGCGGAGCAGCTTGGTCGATCGGGGCGTGGTGAGCCGCAGATGCACCTCAGAGGCGCCCGGATGGGTGGCCAGGATCTCCTTGAGCTGGTCCACGACAGGAGGCGTACAGCGGCTCGCCGCCAGCGAGATGACAAGCGGTCCACCGACGTCGCGCGCCTGGTCGATCGGGCTGAGCTCCGACGTACTGATGTCCGGTGCGTCGTCGTCGCCGCGACGCAGCCGGCCCTTGGCCAGCACGAGCGTGTCCTCCACGAGAAGCGTGGCCGCGGTCTGGTAGGTCGACGGGAACACCAGCAGGTCGACGCTCCCCTCCAGATCCTCCAGCGTGGCGATCGCCCAGGTGTCGCCCTTGCGGGTGATCTTGCGCTGAACCGCAGTGATGAGCCCGGCGACCGCGACCGGTGAGTTGTCCGGTCGGGACTCGTCTGCGATCAGGGTCCCGATCGTGCAGTCGCTCACTGCGGCGAGTACGTGCTCGAGGCCGAGCAGCGGGTGGCTGGACACGTAGAGACCGAGCATCTCGCGCTCGAAGCCGAGCAGGGTCTGTTTGTCCCACTCGTCGAGGTCGGGGACTTGGACCGCCAGGGCACCGAAAACGTCGTCGTCCAGGCCGCCGAACAGGGACTCCTGGCCCATCGCCTCGTTGCGCTTGACGTCGACGTGCTGGTCGACGGCCGCCTCGTGGACGGCGACCAGGGCACGGCGGCAATGGCCGAGCGAGTCGAAGGCGCCAGCCTTGATCAGCGATTCGATGACCCGCTTGTTGCAGACCGTCACCGGGACCTTCTCCATGAAGTCGCTGA
>JALDXR010000466.1:0-3521 GCA_032154865.1 Nocardioidaceae bacterium | reverse complement strand
CCGTCGTTCGTCGACCGAGTCCGACATCCGGGAGTCGATTGTGCGCGAGGACAGGGGTCTCGCCGCAAGCCCCCTACTGCCGTCTAGAACTAACTGCTCGTGGATCGCGGATACCTGGCGCGACACGTCGACGGCGGTAGTACGCCCAGGTGAGGAGAAGCAGCAGCGGTCCCCAAAGGTTCAACGGCGCATAGCAGGCGATCATCAGCGTTGCCCAAGCGTCGTTGGTGAACGGAATCGGCACGCCGTCGAAGCTGAAGAAGAGGTCGCGGAATCCGTACGTCCAGATGAGGATCAGCGCCAGCGATCCGAGGACGGCAGGGACGACTGCCGCGAGGGGCGGTACGTGCCGTCCCCCGATGAGTGGGATCCAGCGCGGCACGACCTCGCCCCACGCCCGGACCAGCCCGAATGCTGTCAGGGCTACGGCCTCGGCGACGACGCTGATGCCGAAGATGTAGACGGCCGCCCAGCCCTCGACGTGGAACGGCCGACCGTTGTCATCCAGCGTGCCCATGGAGAGGCCCAGAGCGATCCCGATCCGCCAGAGCCCGGAGGGAAGGGTCAGAAGTGGGATGACGTGAGCGATCACGTTTGCCCAGCGCGGTACCGGTCGTTCGGTCTGCCTCCCGTCATACGTCGTCGGGTCGGGTTGCTGGCCGAGACGGGTATCGATGGCCGTCATATCGCTCACGCCGATCTCCTCGTCAAGTCGGTGTCGTGATCGACCATCGCCGACCTGGGAGTCCGTGACATCACCCGCGCAGGTGAACCGGCTCCCCCTCGAGCGGGAAATCGATCCGCCGCGGTCTCATCGCAGCGGCACGAACCCGCTTTCGTACGCCCGGATCACGGCCTGGGTCCGATCACGGACGTCGAGCTTGCTCAGCAGGCTCGCCACATGCGATTTCACCGTCTCGACCCCGAGGACCAACTCGGCGGCGATCTCGGCGTTGGACATGCCGCGGGCCATGAGCTGGAGCACCTCGCCCTCGCGGTCGGTCAGCGTCGGCAGCCCGGGCCGCTCGGCGGCCGACCCGTGGTGCGCCCGTGCCAGCCGCCGCACCGCATCGGGGAACAGCAACGACTCGCCGACGTGCACCGTCCGGATCGCCGCCGTGACCTGCTCCGGCGTGGCCCGCTTGAGCAGGAAGCCGGACGCGCCCACGGCCAGCGCCTCGTAGACATAGTCGTCGTTCTCGAAGGTCGTGAGAACCAGCACTCGCGGCGACTCGGCCCGCGCCACGAGCAGGCGGGTCGCCTCGAGGCCGTCGACCCGCGGCATTCGGACGTCCATACACACCACGTCCGGCCGCAGCGACCGCACCTCGGCGACCGCCTCGGCCCCGTCCGCTGCCTCGCCCACGACGTCGAGATCGGGCTCGGCATCGATAATCGCCCGCAGCCCGGCCCGTACGAGCGACTCGTCGTCGACCAGCAGGACCCGGATCACGCTCATCCGGTCTCCTCACCAGGTAGGGGTAGCCGCACCCGCAGCCGCCACAAATCGTCGCCCACGCCTGCCGTCATGTCGCCGCCGAGCACGGCGGCCCGCTCCTGGATGCCACGCAGGCCGCGGCCGGCTCGGCGCGAACCGCGGCCCGGCACCAGCGGGTTGTCCACCTCGATGACGAACACCTCGTTCTGGACCGACAGCCGGATCGCGACGGGAGACTCGCCGTGGCGCAGCGCGTTGGTCAACGCTTCCTGGACGATCCGATACGACTCCCGGGACACGACGGCCGGCATCCGGCCGATATCGCCCTCGACCGTCAGCGCCACCTCCAACTCGGCGCGTCGTGTCGCGATGACGAGCGAGTCGAGCTGGGCGAGATCGGCGACCGGCCGATGCTCACCGACGTCGGCCGACTCCTCGTCGCGGAGCAACCCGAGCACCTGATCCAGGTCGGTCAACGCCGTACGAGCCGCCGCCTCGACCGCTGCCAACGCGCCGTCGACAAACGCCGGGTCGGTGTCGCGTACCTTTCGAGCAGCACCGGCCTGCACCACCACCAGACTCAGCGCGTGGCCGACGCTGTCATGCAGCTCGCGGGCCAACCGAGTCCGCTCGCTGAGCCGCGCCGCCCGCCTTTCCAGCGCGTGAAATCGATCGTCGGCGGACGGACCGAGCAGCCGTGGCGCGAGGGCGGTCACGGCCGCGCCGAGCGCGAGGCAGACGGCCACGGCCCCGATGAGCATGCCGACGCCCGCCGGTACGTACCACCAGCCGACACTATTGTCGCTGGTGAGCGGCGTGACGATGGCGGCGATGCCGAGCGGCACGACGATCGCGAGCGCCACGCCGACGATCAGCCCGGCCACCAGATGGAGCACGAACCACGCCGACGTTCGCCGACGCTGCGGCCAGGTCGTCGCTGCGCCGGGCGTACCTTCGGCGAACGCCACACCTAGCAGCGACTCGGCCGCGACCCCCTCGACCTGGCGAACCGCCGGCACCAGACCAAGCAGCGCCGGCGGCACCACGACCACAGGGATCGCGACCGCCAACAGCACTGGTATCGAGACCTGAGCGCTCACCATCGTGCCCACGACACCGAAGTCGACGAGGCCGAACCCCAAGACCAGGGCGGACCCGAGCAGGAGATAGATCTGCCGCATGTACGTGCGGGCACTCAGCAGCGTCGCACGAAGCCAGCCGAGCGCGCCCATGCCGCACATCCTCGCAGGCGGCACCGGACCCTGAGTCCCTCGGACGAGGGAGTGAGTTCACCCCGACGCGGGGTCCCTTGTGTCGTCGCTGCAAAAAAGGATGAGGGGCGTGAAACCCACGACCACACCACTGCGTTGGGCAACGCTCGTCTCCGCTCTCGTCGGGCTGATCGGCCTGCAATGGTGGGCGCTGCCCGACACCTACCCCTTCGGAGCAACCGACGAGTCGTTCGCGTCCATTGGCTCCGGTACGGCTGCCGCCGCCACCGGAACCCTCAGTGTCACCGGAATCGTGACGGCGTGGGCGTTAGGCCGTCGATGGTCGCCGCGGCTCGCCTCCGCCGGCGTCGTGGTCCAAGTCATCGTGCTGGGCACGGTCTGGCAGCGAGGCTCCGGCGATGTCGACGCAGGCTCCCTCTACGCCCTGGGCGCTCTGTGCGCCGCAGCGCTGTGGCTGCTGGTATTGGTCCGCGACGAATCCGTGGCACACCAAGAGCGAACCGCATCCGACCGAACGCCCGTACACCCATAGGCCGGCGACGCCGCCGAACATTCGCCGCCCCCCGCGCGCTCGCGTTCGCCGCCGCAGCGCTCGCCGGGATCCATCCGGGCAGGTCCGTGGGCGTAGTACCCCGCCCGCAACGTCGACAGGGTCCACGGGTGCGGAAGTGGAAAGCGACGGCTGACACGAGTACGAGCGGCCCCCAGAGCAGAAGGGACACAGCCGGGATGTGGGACACCCACGTCATCGGGACGTCGGTTCCGGCGTAGTAGACGGTTTCTCCTGCCGCGAACCGGACCAGACCAGAGATCAGCAGTGTCCCGAAGCCGCTGAGGCCGACGCCGCACAC
>JALDXR010000051.1:0-12183 GCA_032154865.1 Nocardioidaceae bacterium | reverse complement strand
CGAGGCCGACGCCGATGCGGAGACGCCGACGACCGCACTCGATCCGGCGGCCGCGACGGACGCGTTGCGGGTGGCCTACCACCGGCGGCTGCTGCGGCTGGCGGCCCAGGACCTCACGCAACGATGGCCGGTGGACCGGTCCGGCGCGGCGCTCGCCGACCTGGCGACCGGCACCCTCGAGGCCTCGCTTGCCATCGCCCGCCGCGCGGTCGGAGAGCCGGCCGACTCTTGCCGGCTCGCGGTCATCGCACTCGGCAAGACCGGCGGCCGCGAGCTCAACTACGTCAGCGACGTCGACGTCGTCTTCGTCGGTGAGCCGGTCGACGGAGTGTCCGACGACGTCGCCCTTCGGGGCGCGACCCAGCTCGCCTCGCATCTCATGCGGATCTGCTCGGCCCACACCGGAGAAGGCACGATCTGGCAGGTCGACGCCGGACTGCGACCCGAGGGGCGTTCCGGACCGCTGGTTCGTACGCTGGCCAGCCATCTCGCCTACTACGAGAAGTGGGCCAAGACGTGGGAGTTCCAGGCCCTGCTCAAGGCGCGACCGGCGGCCGGTGACCTGGCCCTCGGTCACGCGTACGTCGAGGCAGTCGACCCCTTGGTCTGGCAGGCGGCCGACCGTGACGGCTTCGTCTCCGACGTGCAGGCGATGCGCCGCCGGGTCGTCGACCACATCCCGGCCGACGAGGTCGATCGCCAGCTCAAGCTCGGGCCGGGCGGACTGCGCGATGTCGAGTTCGCCGTCCAGCTGCTCCAGTTGGTCCACGGCCGGGCCGACGGGTCCCTGCGCCGCCCGGCGACCCTGGAGGCACTGGAGGCGCTGACCCGCGGTGGCTACGTCGGACGGGACGACGGGGCCGCGCTCGCCGAGGCCTATCGATTCCTTCGGGCCCTCGAGCACCGGATCCAGATCTTCCGGCTCCGTCGCACGCACACTGTTCCGGACGACGGCGAGGATCTGCGACGGCTCGGCCGCGGTCTGGGATTCCACGGCGATCCGGTCACCGAGCTCAACAAGGAGTGGCGCCGCCAGGGGCGTGAGGTCCGGCGGCTGCACGAGAAGCTCTTCTACCGACCGCTCCTGAGCGCCGTGGCGGCACTGCCCGGCGACGGCCTGCGGCTGACTCCCGAGGCAGCCCGGACCCGGCTCGTCGCGCTCGGCTATGTCGACCCGCGCGGCGCGCTCTCCCATATCGACGCGCTGTCGGCCGGGGTGTCGCGCCGCGCCTCCATCCAGCGCCAACTGCTGCCGGCGATGCTCGCCTGGTTCGCCGAAGGCCCGGACCCGGACGCCGGTCTGCTGGCGTTCCGGCGCCTGAGCGAGACGCTCGGCTCGACGCATTGGTATCTGCGTCAGCTCCGCGACGAGACCGCGGCCGCCGAGCAACTGGCCCGGGTGCTCGGGTCGAGTCGCTACGCCGCCGACATGATCCAGACCGCTCCGGACGTCGTCGCACTGCTGGGTCATGACGATCAGCTCGTGCCGCGGTCACGGGAGCGGCTGCTCACCGAGATGACCGCGGCCGTGCGGCGCTATCCCGACTCCGGCGCCGCGATCCACGCCGTGCGCGCGATGCGCCGTCGCGAGTTGTGCCGGATCGCGATCGCCGATGTGCTGGGCCGGCTGTCCGTCGAGGCGGCGGGGGCGGCGCTGACCGACGTCACCGTCGCGACCCTGTCCGGGGCGCTGGCCGCCGCGACCGCCGCCGTGGAGTCCGACCTCGGGCGCGCCCTGCCGACTCGGATGGCGCTGGTCTCGATGGGTCGACTCGGTGGCCACGAGACGGGCTACGGTTCCGACGCCGATGTCATGTTCGTCCACGTGCCGCATGCCGGTGAGGCGGAGAAGGCCGCGGCCGATGCGGCCCACGCGGTGGCCCAGGAGCTGCGGCGGATGCTCGCGGAGCCGGGCGACGATCCACCGCTCGAGGTCGACGCCGGACTCCGGCCCGAGGGCAAGCAGGGTCCGCTGGTCCGGACCCTGGCGTCCTACGGCGCCTACTACGACCGCTGGTCGCACGTGTGGGAGGCACAGGCCCTGCTCCGAGCCGATCCGGCGGTCGGTGATCCGGAGCTGTGCGAGCGCTTCGCGGCGATGATCGACCCGATCCGATGGCCGTCGGGCGGTCTGACCGAGGCCGACGTGGCCGAAATCCGTCGCCTCAAGGCCCGGGTCGACGCCGAGCGACTGCCCCGGGGCGCCGATCCCGCGTTGCATCTCAAGCTGGGTCGTGGCGGGCTGGCCGACATCGAGTGGACGATCCAGCTGGTGCAGATGCAGCACGCGCACGAGGTCGAGGGGCTGCGTACGACGCAGACCGTGCGGGCTCTGGACGCGGCCCGCGACGCCGGTTTGGTCGAGGCCGAGGACGCAGAGATCCTCGCCGAGGCGTGGCAGATGGCCAGCCGCGTACGCAACGCCGTGATGCTGGTGCGAGGCCGGCCGGCCGATGCCATGCCGGCGGCGATGCAGGACCGTGCCGGTGTCAGCTACCTGCTCGGCTACTGGCCCGACGGCGAGCGGATGGTCGACGACTACCGGCGTACGACGCGGCGTGCCCGTGCCGTGGTCGAGCAGATCTTCTGGGGCTGAACCGGCGCAATTCGCCCTCCACTCTGCCGTCGCCCATGGGGTCTGCCACCCGGACAGTTGTGCGTCGGCGGGGGCGTCTCTGACACGATCTGACCCGATGAGACTCGAGCGAGCCGCCGTCCGTGCCGGCTGTCTCGGACTGGCGATGCTTGCCCTGTCCGCGGCGACCGACCGCGGCGACGTCGGCCCGGCCGAGCCCGATGCCTCCGGGCGCACCTATCTAAGTCGGCCCGATCTGAGCGCGCCGCTGCTGCTCACGACCGAGTACGGCGCCGCGAAGTCGTCCCCCTCCGGCGCGGACGACGACCTGGTGTTCATCGCCCCCAAGGAAGGCGACCCGCTCACCGGGCCACTGATCGTCGACGCCGCGGGGGAGCCGGTCTGGATCCATCCCATCGACCCCGAGCGCGCCTTCGACCTGCGGGTGCAGGAGTACGAAGGGGAGCCGGTACTGACCTGGTGGCACGGCATGGACATCGGCGTCGGCTACGGATTCGGCGAGTACGCGATCATGGACCAGTCGTATCGGATCATCGCGACCGTACGGACCCACGGCTCCTATGCCGACCATCACGGCATGACCCTCACCGACGACGGCACCGCGCTCCTGATCGCCTATCGAAAGGAGCGGCACGACCTCAGCGCGCTCGGTGGGCCCGAGGACGGGTGGGTCGTCGACCAGGTCGTCCAGGAGATCGACGTGGCGACCGGGGTGGTGCTGTTCGAGTGGAGCGCGCTCGACCACATCCCCGTCAACAAGACCAAGATCCGGCTCCGCAACAACGACGCCATGGACGGCACCTACGCCAAACCGCTCGACTACACGCACGTCAACTCGGTCACCGAGGACTTCGACGGTTCGCTGTTGATCTCGGGTCGCAACACCAGCGCGGTCTATCGGGTCGACCGGGAGACCGGTGAGGTCGACTGGACGCTCGGCGGCGAGGGGAGCGACTTCCAGATGGCGGGCAACTCCGAGTTCGCCTGGCAGCACGACGCCCATCGGCAGCCGGACGGCACGCTCACCCTGTTCGACAACGAGGCCGCTCCACAGGTGGGTGAGGAGTCCCGAGGGCTGCGGCTGGCGCTCGACATGCGGTCGATGACCGCCAGGGTCGTCACTGAGTACCTGCCGCCCGACGGCCGGGTCTCCTCCAGCCAGGGCAACATGCAGGTCCGGGCGAACGGCAACGTGTTCATCGGCTGGGGCGGACTGCCCTACTACTCCGAGTACACCGAGGACGGCGATCTGCTGCTCGACGCCGAGATCATCAGCGGGTCGAGCTACCGGGCGTACCGCCTGCCGTGGGTCGGCCGGCCGCTGGATCCGCCCGATCTCGCAGTGGAGGACGGCACCGCGTACGTGAGCTGGAACGGCGCGACCGAGGTCGCCTCGTGGCGTGTGCTGGCCGGCGCCGACGCGGAGCATGCTCGCGAGGTCGTGACCGCGCCGCGATCGGCGTTCGAGACCTCGATCGACGTTCCTGACGAGCCGTACCTGGCGGTCCAGGCCCTGGATGACCGTGGCCGGGTCCTTGCGACGGTCGAGGACTAAGGGCGTCACCTTCCCCGGATGAGGAGATGATGCGCACTCCGACGACGACGGTTGCCCTCCTGACGGCACTCGGACTGACGGCGGCCGTGGCCGTCACCGGCTGCCAGGAGGAGCCCGATCCGCTCGCCGACACGGTTCCGGTCGGCGACTATGTCAGCCGGCCCGACCTGAGCGCGGCGGCGATCGACGTCGAGACCTTCGGCGCTCGCTCGTCGACGGGCGACGGTCTGGTGCTTCTCGCGCCGAAGGAGAGCGAGCGGAGGCCGGGCCCGCTGATAGTCGACAACGACGGAGAGCCGGTATGGATCGGCCCGGAGGACCGGACGTACGACTTCCGCGTGCAGAAGTACGAAGGCGAGCCGGTGCTGACCTGGTGGCGCGGCGACAACATCGGCGTGGGCTACGGCGTCGGGGAGTACGTCATCGCCGACGACTCGTACGACGAGATCGCCACGGTGACCACCAGGGGCATCCAGCGAGCCGACTACCACGGCATGACGTTGACTGACGACGGTACGGCGTTGCTGATCAGCGTCCCCACTGTCAGGCGTGATCTCACGTCGATCGGGGGACCGGCCAACGGCTTCGTGCTCAACGGCGTCGTGCAGGAGGTCGACGTCGAGACCGGCAAGGTGCTGTTCGAGTGGCGCGCGCTCGACCACATCCCGTTGTCCGACACCCGGATCGACGTGCAGACCAACGAGAAGATGGACGGCACCGCCGATGCGCCGCTCGACTTCGTCCACATCAACTCGGTCACCGAGGACGGCGACGGGTCGTTCCTGATCTCGGCCCGCCAAACCTGTGCGGTCTACCGGGTGGATCGCCGGACCGGCGACATCGAATGGACGCTGGGCGGCTCCGCCAGTGACTTCGCGATGAAGACCGGGGCGGCGTTCGCCTGGCAGCACGACGCCCAGCGGCAGGACGACGGCACCCTCACGTTGTTCGACAACGAGGCGGGCCCGGCGGTGGACGACCAGTCTCGCGGCCTACGGCTGGACCTCGACATGAGGTCGATGACCGCCGAGGTCGTCACCGAGTACCTGCCGCCGGACGACCGTCTCTCCGAGAGTCAGGGCAATCTGCAGCAACTCCCGAACGGCAATGTCTTCATCGGGTGGGGCCATCAGCCGTACTACTCCGAGTACACCGCCGACGGCCGGCTGATGCTCGACGCCGCCCTGGACAGCGGCGAGTCCTATCGCACCTACCGGGCACCCTGGGTCGCCGAGCCCAGCGATCCGCCGGACCTCGTCGTCGAGGACGGCACCGCGTACGTGAGCTGGAACGGCGCGACCGAGGTCGCCGCGTGGCGGTTCGTCGCGGGGGAGGACGCCGCGAGTGCCGAGCCGGTCGCGACGGTACGGCGGACCGGCTTCGAGTCCTCCGCCGAGGTCGGCGACGCGGCGTACGTCGAGGTCGAGGCGCTCGATGCCGACGGTCAGGTGCTGGCCAGCGCCGAGACCTGACGTCGTCGAGATCGGACGGAGTCGCCGGCTAGCGGCATTCGGCGCCGGAGCACCACTGGCGGTCGACCAGGACCGCGCGCAGATGGGCCTGGACCTGGGCGAACGCCGGACGGCCGGCCAGATTGGTCAGCTCCGACGGGTCGTTGCCGAGGTTGTAGAGCTCCTTCTTGCCGGTGTCGCGTTCGACGTACTTCCAACGGACGCCGTCGACCATGGCGACCACACCGTGGAACCGGTAGGCGGGCCGGTTGATCGACTCCGGCCCGGCTTCGAGCACAAGCGGGCGCCCGGCTCGATTGCCCGGGTGGCCGATCATCGGCAGCACGTTGGCGCCGTCGATGGTGGACCCGCCGTTGGCGCCGACGTGGTCGGTCATCGCCAGGATCGTGGGCGCGAGGTCGTGCAGTCCGACGGTCTGGTTGACGACCGAGCCGGCCGGGATGTCCGGCCCCCGGATCAGCAGCGGGACCCTGGCGGAGACCTCGTAGGGGAAGACCTTGCCGCCCCGGATCCGATGGTCACCCAGCAGGTAGCCGTTGTCCGACGCGAAGACGAGATAGGTGTTGTCGAGCTGGCCGGTCGACCGTAGCGCGTCCACGATCGACGTCACGACATCCTGAGCGCTGAGCAGGGCCTCGCGCCGCTGGCCGTTGACCTCCTTGATGGCGTTGATCTCCCAAGCCGCCAGCGGACCCGGCCGCAGGGGCTTGTCGCTCACGTCGGCTTCGTTGAAGGCCGGATCGTCGTTGGCCACCTTGCCGAGAACGTTGCGGTAGGAGTCGCTCACGTTCGGCGTCGGGAACTTCGAGGTGTTGTAGACGACCCTGGGGTCGTCGGGCTCGTTCGGCGTCCCGGCGTGCGGCGCCACGATCGAGGTGAACAGGAAGAACGGCCGCGCGTCGTCGGCGTGCGACCGGATGAACCGCGTCGCGAGCGTGCCCATCGTGTCGGTGCGATAGCCCGGGTAGGTCCGCCGGACTCCGTCGATGTTCCACGACGTGTTGCGGTAGTCGTACACCGACCCGACCGGCATCATCCAGTCGTCCCATCCCGGTGGACGGTACGGAAGCTTGTAGCCGTTGAGGTACTTGCCGATGAAGCCGGTCGTGTAGTCGTCGGTCAGCCAGGTGGCCAGCGTGTCGGTGTCGTCGAACGCGGGGAAGCCGCCGAGCGGTGGCTCGTTGTCGAGCACGCCGTGGTTGTGCGCGTACTGCCCGGTGAGCATGGTCGCCCGGGCGGGGCAGCACAGGGGGAACGGAGAGTACGCGTGGGGAAAGGTCGCACCGGCGTCGCCGATGAGCGACGAGATCCGCGGCAGGCTGCTCATGTCGTCGAACCGCGCGTCGTCGACGAGGATCACGACGACGTGCGGCGTCGGCGCCGCGGCGGCGGCCGGATGTTCGACGCTGCCCAGTGACGGCACGACAAGCGCGACGATCGAGGTCAGCGCGACCGCGAGATACCGAGTTCGCAAGGGTTCCCCTGTGATGGCGAGCCGAGTGATGGCGAGTCGAATCGTGACGGCGATTGTTCCCCATCTGCCTGGCTTTGCCTATGGGTCGTGGGTCCCGAGTGCGGCGGACTTTCGCCTAGGGAAGCCGCGGCGCTTGTCCGACCGGGGCAGGATGGGGCCTATGGGCAGCGTGGAGGAGAAGTTTGCCGAGTACGACCCGTCCCCAGTGCGTCGCAGACGCATCGACATCGTCACCCGGCCCGCCGGGCGGAAGGATGTCGGTCCGTGCGCGACGCTCGCGGTACAGCGGGACGGTGGCGAGAGGGGGCGCTGGCTGTCACGGTTCGAGACCTGCCTCGAATCCGACGGCTGTGCGTTGTTCGTCGCCGAGGTCAGCGATGAGGTCGTCGCCTACGGCCGCCTGGAGCGGCTCGACCCGGACGGCGACGGCACGGCGCAGGCGCCGGCGGGGTGGTATCTCGCCGGCATCGTCGTCGACCCGCGATGGCGCCGGCGGGGCATCGCCGCCGCCTTGACCGAGGCGCGACTCGACTGGGCGTGGCGGCACGCCGACGAGGTCTGGTACTTCGCCAACGAACGCAATCGGGCGACGCTCGATCTGCACGACGCGTTCGGCTTCGTCGAGGTCACCCGCGACTTCTCGATTCCGGGCGTCACGTTCGACAACGGCCAGGGCAAGGGGATCCTCTTCCGTTGCCCACGGCCGGCGGGCGCCTAGTACAGCCAGCGGGATCGGCGCCGCTTGGCCTTCTTGGCCTCGCGCTCCTTACGTCGGGCGCGGGCGCGCTCCTCGTGGGAGTACCACATGGCGGTGCCGGCGATGACGATCGCGAGCACGGCCAGCGCAAGTGCCACGCCTTCCATCGGTGTCCCCCTCCTGAGGTACGGCCCCGTCGAAGGACACGAGTCAAACGCCGCTCGCTGCGGTCTGGCACGGGTCCAACGGCCTCTGGCGCCGAGACCTGCGACCCAACATGACCCCGCCGGCGGGACTCCCGTGGGCGCCGTCGGTATCGGCGCGCGGCGTACCATAGAATCTGCATTATGTAGGAAACACGCCTGATCGGCGTCGAGGAGGATACCTGCCATGGAGCCGCGGGTCCGGGTCGTCACACCCGACATGCGATCGACCGACACGCCGCAGACACCCGGACTGCTGCGCGAGGTCGCCTTCGACGGCCGCAGTCCCGACGCGAAACGCCTCAGCGGGTTCCTCAGCACCGTCGAGCCGGGTGCCGCCACCGGCGCGCATCACCACGGGGACCAGGAGACGATCCTCTACGTGCTGTCGGGTACGGCTCGCTACCGATGGGGGTCGCGGCTGGAGAACGTCGTCGAGGCCGGGCCGGGCAGCTTCGTCCTGATCCCGGCCGAGATCATTCACCAGGAGATCAACGCCTCCGACGAGGAGCCGACGGTCTGGGTGGTCGTCCGGTCGGACCCGAATCCGATCGTGGTCAACCTGCCGGAGCTCGATCAGCTGGCCGAACCGGCGCTGCGGGGCGGGACCGTCGCGGCCGAGTGAGCGCACCGACGCGGGTGGCGATCGCCGGCGGCTCCCTCGGAGGTCTCACCGCCGGCCTCCTGCTACGTGACCTGGGCTGCGACGTCGACATCTACGAGCGCTCCCGGAGCAAGCTGCACAGCCGGGGCGCGGGCATCGTCCTGCACGACCTGACGGTGCGCTATCTCCTCGAGCGTGACCTGCTCGATCTCGACGACGTCAGCGTCCCGGCCCGCTGGTGGTGTTACGTCGACGCCGCCGGGGACGTCATTCATCGCGATCCGTGCCGGCATCGGTTCACGTCGTGGAACACGCTCTATCACGCGCTGCTCGACCAGTTCGAGGCCGCGCACTATCACCTGGGCCGCGACGTGGTCGGCTTCGAGTGCGCCGCCGACGGCGTCCGAGTGGAGTTCGCCGACGGGGACCGAGTCGAGCGGGACCTCCTCGTCTGCGCGGACGGCGCCGCGTCAGCGTCTCGGACGGCCCTGCTCCCCGAAGCAGCCGCTCGGTACGCCGGGTACACCGGCTGGCGCGGCACGGCGGAGGAGTCCGCGCTGAGCGACGCGACTCTCGACCAGCTCGCCGACACGATCACATACCACGTCATGCCGCACAGCCACATCCTCACGTACCCGATCCCGGGCCACGACGGTGAGCGGGAGATCGGGCGCCGGCTGATGAACTTCGTGTGGTACCGCAACGTCAGCGCGGGTGCTGACTTCGAGGCGCTGATGACCGATCGGTCGGGGACGTACCGGCCGTTCTCGGTGCCGCCGGGCATGCTCGCCGACCGCTACGTCGACGACCTGCGCGACGCCGCGAAGGCGCTGCCGCCGGCGCTGGCCGAGGTGGTGCGGAAGGTCGCCGAGCCGTTCGTCCAGGGGATCTTCGACGTGGCGGTCGACCGGATGGTCTTCGGCCGGGTGTGTCTGCTGGGCGACGCGGCATTCTGCGCCCGGCCCCATGCCGCCGCGGGCACCGCCAAGGCGGCCGCCGACGCCTGGGCACTTGCCGACGCGATGCGGGACCGCGCCGGGGACGTGACGGCGGCTCTCGACGTGTGGGAGCCGGGCCAGCTCGCAGTCGGTCGCGGTCTCGTGGCTCGCAGCCGCGCGATGGGGGAGCGCAGCCAGGTCCTCGACACCTGGCGGCCGGGCGACCCGTCGCTCGCCTTCGGCCTGTACGGACCGGGCGACTGACCCTAGATCCGGAAGCAGAGGTTCAGGAACCGCTCGCCGAGGGCCGTGTCGCCACGCACCGTGCCGCCGTTGATCCGGCCGTACGCGGTCAGGATGCAACTCGCCGGGTCGAACTCCAGCACCGTCGGCACGCCGTCGAGACTCCCGGGCTCGTAGGCGAGACCGGCGGGGGACACGTCGAACCGGGTGTCGCCCGCGTTGGGACCGGAGGTGATCCGGACGCCGACGGAGTAGGCCTCGTCCTCCGGCTGACACTGGGCGGTGGCCTGCCAGAGGATGAAGCCGAGCGGCGCCAGAAAGTCGGCTGCTTCGGCGGACAGGACGTGCGCCCGGCCGGTGCCCTGGCGGATGTCCCAGCTGTGGATGCCGTAGTCGACCAGCTGGAAGATGGGGTAGAAGAACGCCGGGAGCGGCCCCATGAACTTGTGCGGGACCTGCAGGTTGGTCCACTCGTCGTCGGTGAGCTCCTCGAAGATGCCGGTCACCTTGTCGTAGTCCACCCGCAGCCGGGACAGCATCTCGGCCTGCGAGGCGTCGCGGAACGCCTGCGCTCCGTCGTCGACGTGCTTGGCCATCCCGACCAGGCCCAGCGGTTCCGGTGCGTCGCCGCGTCCCCGGGCCGCGTCGAAGCTCACGAAGTACGCCTCGGTCGTGTCGACCAGATGGCCCACGACGTCGCGTACCTGCCAGTGCCCGGCGCCGGTCGGTGCCTCCCACGCCTCCGGCGGGGTAGCCAGGGCGAACATCTGCTCGGCCTCCTGGCGTATCACCCGCAGCAGATTGTCCTTGCTCTGCGGATCCATGAAGTTCCACTCGCTCATCGCAGGCCTCCTTCACTCCCCGATGGTTAGGGCGCCTCCGCGATGGAGCGTGGTCACTCCGCCGCTTCGGGGACGAGCACGTCTCCTTCGAAGACGCCGATGCGTTCGCAGTAAAGCTCGATACCGGTGCCGTTGGGGTCGCGGATGTAGAGGCTGTTGTCGACCCCGCGGTCCGGACCGAGATAGTCGAGTCCGATCTCGTCGAACTTCCGCCTCGCCGCGTCGAACTGCTCCGGCCCGACCGAGATCGCGATGTGCTGGACGTTGCCGATGGTCTCTTCGAAGGCCGGGTGATCGTGACCCGGGAAGTCGAAGAAGCCGAGCAGATTGCGATTGCCGATGTCGAAGAAGAAGTGCGACGAGCCCTGGTAGTCGCGGTTCTCGATGAGGTCGACCAACGGGAAGCCCAGGACGTCCTGATAGAAGCGGATCGTCTCCTCGACGTCGCGGCAGATCAGGGCCATGTGATGGAGTCCCCGAGCCGTCGACGCCGGTCGATCACCGAGGTCGCGCAGATAGGTCTTGCGTAGCTCGTCGCGCCGGGCGCGGATCGCCTCGAGCTCGGCTCCCTCTGGCTGGGCCATCGGCCGGTCCTCCTCGAAAGTCGTTCTGATTCTTCCACCGGGTCATTGAAGTCACAACTATCCCCGATGAACGGGCCGCGCCCGCCAGGGAGGAGTGTTAGCGTTTCGCGGATCGGGCCAGGCGAGGCCCGACGTTCAACGGGACGCTCAGTCTGGAGGGGACCACACCATGCCCGACTACATCGTCATCCGGTCGGCAGCGGACGCACCCGCGGACTTTCTCTCGGCCGCTCTCGACGGTCGATGGCTGGACACGAGAAACAACAGCCCGGAGGACCGGCTGCGCAGCCTCGGCCTGCTGTCCAACAAGGCGGTGCCGACCGATCGGACAGAGGAGCGTGGGGACGGTGCGGTGGCCCAGGTCTGGGAGATCGGCCCGCCTGAGCTGTGACGCGTACGCCCGCCGGCTACGGCCGCCGGAGCGGCTCCACCAGGATCGCACCCCAGCCGCCGCCGGTGGCTCGCCGACCGGTCGGCCGCCAACCGTGATCGGCGAGCAGACCGCGTAGGCACGATCCCTGTGGGGCATCGAAGGCATCGACCCTCGTGCTGTCGTCGCGATAGACCTCAACCCGTCCCGCGCGGATCTGCGCGAGATACAGCGCCGTCTTGTGAATCATCCCTTCAGCGCCTTCCGAGACGTCGCGTGCAGGAACCCGGGACAGGACAGTCCATCCGGACCGATGGTGAGCAGCAGGCAAGATGCGACGTCCGAGTGTTTCCACTCGATGCGTACCTCATCGGGCGATTGCTCGTTGTCCGGACCATGGGATCGGACCTCCTGGTAGGCCTGGTTCCAAGGTCCCGTCGGGTGTTCGCGCACCTGACGGGGCCGTACATAATGCGTGACGGCCATCATGCGGCCATGGCGGGCGCTGTAACACGGGCCGAAGGTCCCGAAACGGGGGTCACCGAATGGTCCCCAATTTCAGTTGCCGATCGGCCTGTTGCGGTCCGACTCGTTCCGAGTTAGAG
>JALDXR010000050.1:0-12252 GCA_032154865.1 Nocardioidaceae bacterium | reverse complement strand
GCGCAGGAGGGGTCGATCGGCGTCATCGTGCCCGACGACCTGGCCGGGCCCACCCGAGCCGCCCTGACCGCCGACGAGATCGACCACGTACGGCTCGGTGACGAACAGGATGTCGAGTCCCGGGTCGACCTCGTGCCAGCCACGCTCGCCAAGGGACTGGAGTTCGACCACGTCGTCGTCGCCGAACCAGCGGCGATTGTGGCCGCCGAGCCCGACACCACAACCGGACTCCGGCGGCTCTACGTCTGCCTCACCCGTGCAGTGACCTCGCTGACCGTCGTTCATGCCGAACCGCTCCCCGAGCCGCTGCGGTGACCAGCACCATGGACCTGCGTCGCGCCTGGAACGACACGCTCCCGGGCGCTGATCGGCTCGGCGCCGACCTGCTGCGTCGGTGGTCCGAACCGCAGCGGGCCTATCACGACGCCGAACACCTCGCGGAGGTGCTCACCGCTCTCGATGCACTGGCCGACCCGGTGCCGAGGCCGGTCCGCCTCGCAGCGTGGTTTCACGACGCCGTCTACGACCCCCAACGCACCGACAACGAGGAGCGCTCGGCCGAGCTGGCCGCCGTGACACTGCCCGATGCCGGTATCGATCCGCCCGACGTTGCGGAGGCCGCGCGACTCGTACGACTCACCGCGACCCACGATCCGACGCCGGACGACGCCAACGGACGGTTGTTGTGCGACGCCGACCTCGCGATCCTCGGCTCGTCGCCCGCCAGATACGCGCGCTATCGCGAGGACGTACGACGGGAGTACAGCCACGTGCCGGAGCCGGAGTTCCGGATCGGCCGGAGCCGGATCCTGCGCGGCTTCCTCGAGCGACCGGAGGTCTATCGCACGGCGGCCGGGCGCGACCGTTGGGAGTCGGCGGCCCGGCGCAATCTCAGGGCCGAGATCGACGCCGTCGAAGACCCGCCGCGCTGAGCCGCGCCACCAGGTCCCGGCTGCTGACCGCGATCGCGCCCGCGTCCACCACCCGCTCGTAGAGGTCAGCCGGCACGTCGTAGTGATCGCGATGGAAGCCGCGCTCCGGCAGCCCGACCTCGCGAGCGAACTCGTGCAGCTCGTCGAAGCTCTCGTCGCTGACCAGGTGCGACCAGATCCGCCCATGGGCCGGCCTGGTCGGCGGCGTCGTCGACGAGCAGCCGCCACGACCGCACGTAGGACGCGTCGACGTGGGCCCGGTCCCACGACCCGCCCGGCCGAACGCTCGAGCCGAGATGAAACGCGCGTACGCCGGCCCGGAGCAGCCATGGGACGTGCTCGGCCTTCAGGCCGCCGCCGACCACCATCCGCTCGGCGATTCGCGGGTCACTGGACGCCAGCCGGGTCAGCTCGTCGAGTCCGCGGTCGACCCCGAGCGCCGAGCCGGCGGTGACGACCGCGTCGAGTCGCGGCAGACCGAGCAGTCGTCGCCACGAGCGGTCGAGGTCCAGGCTGGAGTCGATCGCGCGGTGAAAGGTCCAAGGCGCGGGCTCCACCGTGGCGGCGAGCCGACCCGTGATGTCGGTGTCGATCTCGAGGTCGGAACCCAGGAAGCCGAGCACCACTCCTTCGGCTCCGGCTGCGAGATAGGACTCGGCCAGTCCCATGAGACGTACCAGCTCGCCGCCCGTCGTGCTGAAGCCCTCACTGAGCCGAAGCAACGCGCGAACCGGCAGACCAGTGGCCCGCACGACCGAAGACACCGCCGCGGGCTCCGGTGACATGCCGCCGTCGTTCATGGAGCCGACCAGCTCGATCCGATCCGCCCCTCCTGCCTCGGCGGCTTCGGCATCAGCGGCATGCAGAGTCGTGACTTGAAGCAGTGCGTGAGTCATCGTGCCGCCATCATGTCAGCCCGCGGCACGAGTGGGCTCAGTGGCGAAGCAGCTTGCGCAACACCAGAAGCAGGATCACGACACCGATCGCCGGCACCGCATAACGCTTGACCAGCGCCGGCCCGACGGTGGTGAGCAGGTTGAGCTCGCTGCCACTGTCGCTCGGCGCCTGCATCGGCTGCTGCTCCGAAGCGGCCGGGGGCGAGTCGGCCTGGCCCGTCTCGGTCATCGTCGGCGGCGACTCCGGCGCGGGCTCGCCGCCGCCGAGGTTCTGCTCCAGACACGCGATGAACTGCCCGAGCAACTTGTCACTGACGTCTTGGATGACGCCACGGCCGAACTGCGCGGGCTTGCCGGTGATCGCCAGGTCGGTCGTCACCTCGACCAGCGTCTGCTCGCCGTCCGGCGACAGCTTGGCGCGGATCTTCGCCGCGGCGGTCCCGTTGCCTCGCTTGTCCTTGCCCTTGGCCTCGATCAGCGCGTGATGCGCCTCGACGTCCCGTTCGACGAACTTGCCCGTGCCGTTGTAGAGCAACGAGATCGGGCCGAGCCGTACCTTCACCGACCCGGCGAACTCGTCTCCTTCGACCGACGTCAGCGAGGCACCGGGGAAGCACGGCGCGATGCGTTCGAGGTCGTTGAACGCATCCCAGGTTTCGCCGATGGACGTCGGCACGGTGAACCGATGCTCCAGCTCCACAGCTCTCCCTTTCCCTCGTTCCCGATCGCTCGAGTTCCGAGTCGTGGTCCGTCCGCGGCCCCTACGACCGACCCTAACGCGGAACTCGAGCGTGGGTCCTGCGTCAGCCGGCCGCCGCGAGGACAGCCCGGCGGGCCAGCACCGGCGCCAAGTGGCGACGGTAGTCGGCGTCGCCGTTGATGTCGGTGGGCGGGTTCGTGCCCTCCGCGATGTCGGCCACGGCCGCCCGGACCGCTTCGTCCGTCGGAGCGACACCGACCAGCGCCTGCTCGACCGTCTGTGACCGGACCGGCGTGGATCCCATGTTGGCCAGGCCCACACGGGCCTCGGCGATCGAGCCGCTCACGACGCGTACGGTCGCGGCCGCGGACACGATCGACCATGCCTGCGCGGTGCGTACGAACTTCTCGTAGTGCGCACCCCATCCGGTGTGCTTCGGAATCCGCACCTCGGTGAGGATCTCGTCCTCGCCGATCGCCGTGGTGAAGATGTCCTGGAAGAAGTCCGCCGCCGCCACGGTGCGCCGACCGCCGCTGCCGGCGATCTCGAGCTCCGCGTTCATCGCCAACGCGCACGCCGGCAGGTCGGCCGCCGGATCAGCGTGGGCCAGCGAGCCGCCGAACGTGCCGAGCCGGCGCACCTGCGGATCTCCGATGGCCGCCGTCGCCTTGGCCAGCAAGAGGGCATGCTCGGCGACCAGCGGGTCGGACAGGATCGCCTGATGCGGTGTCATGGCACCGATCACGATCGCGTCACCGGCGTCGCGCACACCGCGCAGCTCGTCGATCTTGCTGAGGTCGACAAGCAGATCCGGAGCAGCCAGCCGCATCCGCAGCACCGACAGCAGACTCTGGCCGCCGGCGAGGACCTTCGGGTCGTCGGCGGATTCGAGCAGGTGCTGCGCCTCCTCCACCGTCGTGGGCGCGTGATAGTCGAACGCCGCGGGAATCATGACGCGTCTCCCTTCGATGCGCTCTGGATCGCTTGCCAGACTCTGAACGGCGAACACGGCATCTCGATGTCGTTGACGCCCATGGGTCGCAGAGCGTCGACGATCGCGTTGACGACCGCCGGTGTCGAAGCGATCGTGCCGGCCTCGCCGACACCCTTGACGCCGAGCGGGTTGCTCGCCGCCGGTGTCTCGGTCCGGTCGGTCGCGAAGCTCGGCAGGTCGGCCGCACTCGGGACGAGGTAGTCGACGAGCGAACCGGTGACCAGCGTGCCGGATTCGTCGTAGATCGCCTCCTCGTACAACGCCTGGGCGATCCCCTGCGCGACTCCGCCGTGGATCTGGCCCTCGACAATGAGCGGGTTGACGACCGACCCGACGTCGTCGACGCAGACGTACGAACGGATCTTCGTGGCGCCGGTCTCGGTGTCGACCTCGACCGCGCACAGGTGGGTGCCGTGCGGGAACGAGAAGTTCTCCGGGTCGACGGTGGCCTCCGCGTCGAGGCTGGGTTCGTAGTCGTCCGGTAGGTCGTGAGCGGCGAACGTATGAAGCGCCACGTCGCCGATCGTCACACTCTTGTCGGTGCCCTTGACCGTGAACTTGCCGCCCTCGAACTCGAGGTCGTCACGGTTGGCCTCGAGCATGTGCGCCGCGACCGTCCTGGCCTTCTCGACGACCTTGTCGGCGGCCCGGTAAGCGGCGATGCCACCGATCGTCAACGACCGCGAGCCGTAGGTGTCCATGCCCTTGTGGGCCACGTGGGTATCGCCGTGGAGCACTTCCACGTCCTCGAACGGCACGCCGAGCCGGTCGGCGACGATCTGGCTCCACGCCGTCTCATGGCCTTGGCCGTGCGCGCTCGACCCCGTGATCAGCTCGACCTTGCCGGAGGCGAGCATCCGGCAGGAGGCGTGCTCCCATCCGCCGGCGCCGTACGCCAACGAGCCCAGCACTCGCGAGGGCGCGAGCCCGCACATCTCGGTGTAGGTCGAGATCCCGAGGCCCAACTGCACCGGGTCATTGCGGTCGCGCCGCTCGGCCTGCTCACGACGCAGATCGTCGTAGCCGAACATCTCCTTCGCCTTGGCGGTCGCCGCCTCGTAGTTGCCGCTGTCGTACTCCAGCCCGGCGACCGTCGTGAACGGGAACTCCTCGTGCTTGATCCAGTTCTTCTCCCGCAGCTCCATCGGGTCCATGCCCAGCTCGGCCGCGAGCTCGTCCATCATCCGCTCGATCGCGTACGTGGCCTCCGGCCGGCCGGCGCCCCGATATGCGTCGGTCCAGGTCTTGTTGGTGAAGACGTTGGTGCAGGTGAAGCGGTAAGACGGGAACTTGTAGATCGCGTTGAACATGAACGCGCCCAGGATGGGGATCCCGGAGGTGACCAGGCCCAGATAGGCGCCCATGTCGGCGAGCAGATCGACCTTGAATCCGGTGACGGTGCCGTCGCGGTTGGCCGCCAAGGTCAGGCGCTGGATCTGGTCGCGCCCGTGGTGGCCCGAGACCAAGTTCTCGCTACGGGTCTCGGTGTGCTTGACCGGCCGGCCGAGCCGCTTCGCCGCGAGCAGCACGATGACCTCTTCCGGGGTCACCTGCAGCTTGCCGCCGAATCCGCCGCCGACGTCCGGCGCGATCACCCGGAGCTTGCTCTCGGGAGTGTCGGTCGTCAGAGCCAACATCAGCTTCAGGATGTGCGGGATCTGGGTCGCCGACCACATGGTGATCTGCTCGTGGGTCGGGTCGACCACGACCGAGCGCGGCTCCATGTACGCGGGCATCAGCCGCTGCTGCCGATAGGTCCGCTCGATCGTGACCTCGGCGTCGCGGATCGCGTCGTCGACGTCGCTGCCGCTGCCGGCCTCGGCCGAGTCGAACACCCAGGTCGCCGAGATGTTGGAGTCCAGATCCGGGTGGGCCAGGGTCGCGCCTTCCTTCGCCGCGGCGTCGAGATCCAGCACCACTGGCAGCTCGTCGTACTCCACGTCGACCAGCTCGGCGGCGTCTCGCGCTGCCGCTTCGCTACGAGCGATGATCGCGGCCACGATCTCACCGGCGTACGCGACCCGATCCACCGCCATCGCCGGATGCGGCGGCGCCTTCTGGTCGTCGGTGATCGGCCACGCGTTCGGGAGGCTGCCCTGCTCGTCGGCGAGGTCCTGACCGGTGAGGACCAGGAGGACGCCGGCCGACTCGCTGGCTTCCTTGACGTCGATCGACGTGATCCGGGCATGTGCGACCGGGCTGCGCACCATGGCCATGTGCAGCATGCCCGGCAGGGTGAGGTTGTCGGTCCACCGGGTGCGCCCGGTGATGAGCCGGCGGTCTTCCTTGCGCTTGCGCGGTTGTCCGACCTCGGTCGCCGGCCGCTCCTCGACGGCGGTCATGACCCATCACCCCCAGAGCCCGACGCGGCGGTCTGTACGGCTCGGACGATGTTCTGATAGCCCGTACAGCGGCACAGATTGCCTTCGATGCCCTCGCGGATCTCCGACTCCGTCGGGTTCGGGTTCTCGCTGAGCAGATCAATCGACTGCATGATCATGCCGGGCGTACAGAAACCGCATTGCAGGGCGTGAGTGTCGTGGAAGGCCTGCTGCATCGGATGCAGTTCGCCGTTGCTTGCGAGGCCCTCGATCGTGGTCACCTCGCGTCCGTCGGCTTGGACAGCCAGCACGGAGCACGATTTCACGCTCCGGCCGTCGAGATGAACGGTGCACGCTCCGCAGTTGGACGTGTCGCACCCGACGACCGTCCCGGTCAAGCCGAGCCGTTCCCGTAAGTACTGCACCAACAACATGCGAGGCTCGACGTCGTCGCTATAGGCAACACCGTCGACGTTGACGTTGATTTGGGTCATGAGGCGCCTCCTCATCGAGACATCGCCCGCCGGCAGATCCAGCTACGTGATCCTGATCTCACATCCTGGCAAGGCCACCTGGGACGGGGAGGGCCACTTATCGCCTAGCGATAACCGCTGTGTGACCGCGGGTTACCCGGCCGGACGACGGTCGAGAACAGCTGGTTTGGGCGATTCCGATGACGCGGAGATGCTCAGCGAGGACACGTCCGAAGCTGCGGACCTCGCACGCTGAATCGCTCCGATCCTGCGGGGGACCTCAGTCGTAGTTGCGGATTACCCGGACATTCAGGAAAACCATGATCACGCCGCAGACCGCGACGACTCCGAAGCCACGCGCGATGGCGACCCACTCGAGATCCTCGAGGATGAGCGAGCGCAACGCCTCCATCACGTAGGTCACCGGGTTGAGGGTCGCGGCGATCTCCATCGGCCGGGTCAGCAGGTCACGCGGCACGAAGTTGGGCGTCAGGAACAACAGCGGGAAGAAGATGAGGCCACCGGAGTTGGTCGCCGCGGCGCTGCGGGTTTTGAGCGCGATCAACTGCATGAACCCGACGAAGACCATCGCCCACAGCGAGGTCAGGACGAGCAGCAGGATCCACCCGATCAGACCACTCGCCACCGAAACGCCGAACGGCAGGGCCAGGATGATCAGGACGGCCGTCAGAAGGACGGTCTTGACCCCCTCGGCGACGAGCCGGCCGAACACCAGCGAGCTACGGGAGATCGGCGTGGCGCGGAGCTTGTCGAAGTAGCCGCCCTCGATCTCCTCGACGAGATAGAGCGCCGCCGTGCCGAACGAGGCGCCCAGCAGCAGCGAGCTCGGCAGGGTGAACGCGGCGTACGTCTGCCCGTGCAGGAAGTCGGTCGAGCTCGACGGGAAGATCTTGCCGGCCTGACCGAAGTTGACGACCAGGAAGAAGATCGGGATGAACAGCGTGGGCGCCAGTGCCTCCGGCGTGCGCCATGCCTCTCGGAGAGCGCGGGTGCCCAGCACATTGACCTCGGTGACCATGCTCATCCGGCCACCTCCTGGACCTCGCCGGCCTTGCGCTCTCGGGTCCGGCCGGTGGCGTCGAGGAAGACTTCGTCGAGGGTGGGATCGCTGTGGAGACCCTGACGCTCCCGAAGCTCGGACTTGAGCTCCCTTGGCGTGCCCTCCCGGACGATCACACCCTCGTCGATGATCGCAATCCGGTCGCACAGCTGGTCGGCCTCTTCGAGGTATTGCGTCGTGAGGAAGACCGTCGTGCCGCGCTCGTTGATGCGCCGGACCTCGTCCCACACGGTGAGCCGGCTGGCCGGGTCGAGCCCGGTCGTGGGCTCGTCGAGGAACAGCACGGTCGGCTGGTGGACCAGCGCCGATGCCAGGTCGAGCCGGCGCTTCATGCCGCCGGAGTATCCGTTGATCCGACGGTCGGCCGCGTCGACGAGCTCGACCAGGTCGAGCAGCTCCTCGGCCTTCTTGGCAGCGTCCGACGTCGAGAGGCCGAACAGCCGGGCCTGCAGAATGAGCAGCTCCCGGCCGGTCTGGCGGGGATCCAGGCCGGCCTCCTGCAGCGCCACGCCGATCTGCTCCCGCACCGCATCGGGCTCGGCCGCGACGTCGATGCCGGTGACCTTGGCGGTGCCCGACGTGATGGACATCAGCGTCGTGAGCATCCGCACTGTCGTCGACTTGCCGGCACCGTTGGGGCCGAGGAAGCCGAACACCTCGCCCTCGAGCACGTGCAGGTCGACGCCGCGCACCGCGTCGACGGTGCCGCCGCGGCCGCGATATTGCTTGACGAGACCCGTCGCCTCGACGGCGAGCGCAGTCGTGCTTTCGGCGCTCGGCGGGCGCGAGTCGTCACTGATCTGACTCATGCTTGGTCCCCTAGGAGTCGACAGAGCACCTTCGTACCGGAGGGCACTGACAGCGGTGCTCGGGCAAGGTCAACCTACCCGGACGACGGCCCGACGCAACGGCGTTTTAGGCCTGGGCGGATTCGTCGTGATGGATCCGGCCGGAGAGGGCCGACAGCCGCTGCCCGGCGCCGCCCCAGCGCAGCGCGATGATCTCGGCGGCGATCGACACCGCCGTCTCCTCGGGAGTACGTGCCCCGAGGTCCAACCCGACCGGGCTCGACAGCCGGGCCAGCTCGTCGTCGGTGAGCCCGGCCTCGCGGAGCCGAGTCAGTCGGTCGTCATGCGTACGACGCGAGCCCATGGCGCCGATGTAGGCGATGTCCGGCAGCCGCAGCGCCACCTCGAGCAGCGGTACGTCGAACTTCGGGTCGTGGGTGAGTACGCACATCACGGTGCGGCTGTCGATCGTGCCCTCGTCGACCTGACTCTGGAGGTAGCGATGTGGCCAGTCGACCACGACCTCGTCAACGCCGGGGAACCGGGCGGCCGTCGCGAAGACCGGACGGGCGTCGCAGACCGTGACACGGTAGCCGAGGAACGCACCGAGCCGGGCCACCGCCGAAGCGAAGTCGATCGCGCCGAACACAAGCATGCGCGGCTTCGGGGCGTACGACGCGCAGAAGATCCGCATGCCCTCGCCGCGTCGCTGACCCTGCGGTCCGTACGTCAGCAGCTCGTTGCGGCCGCTCGCGAGCAGTCCGCGTACGTCGTCGACGACGGCGTCGTTGGCGCGAGCGTTGCCGAGATCGCCTTCGAGCGGGAGTTCCGCATCGGTCGGCCGGACGATCAGCCGCCGGCCCAGCCAGGCGGGGTCCGGATGCTCGACGACGGTAGCCACGGCCACCGGGCGGTGGGCCTCGATGTCGTCGGCGACCCGTCCGAGTCCGGGGAACGTCGTGGTCGACACCGGCTCGACGAAGACGTCGAGGATGCCGCCGCAGGTGAGACCGACCGCGAAGGCGTCGTCGTCGCTGACTCCGTAGCGCTGCAGGGTAGGAGCGCCGTCGTCGACGACGGTCTTCGCCAGGTCGTAGACCGCACCCTCCACGCAGCCGCCGGACACCGAGCCGACCGCACTCCCGTCCGGGCCGACCAGCATTGCGGCTCCCGGCTGGCGCGGGGCGGACTTCCAGGTCCCGACCACGGTCCCCATCCCGACGGTCGCGCCGGAGCGCCACCACGCGACGAGGTCGCCGAGCACGTCACGCATCGGCGATCACCTCCAAGACGGCATCGAACGCGGCCATGCTGTGACCGGCTACAAGTTCATCAACGTGCGGAAGCACCGCGGCGATTCCAGCTTGCACCGGCGCATAGCCCGGCTTGCCCCGATGTGGGTTGGACCAGACCACCCGATGTGCCAGGCGGGCCAGCCGGGCGGTCTGCTCGGCGAGCAGCTCGCAGTCACCGCGCTCCCAGCCGTCGCTGAACACGACGACCACTGCTCCGCGAGCCAGGCCCCGCTGGCCCCAGCGATCCAGGAACGCGCGCAACGACTCGCCGAGCCGGGTGCCGCCGGACCAGTCGGGCACCGTCTCGCCGGCCGCGACCAGGGCGGCGTCGGGGTCGCGATGCGACAGCGGCCGGGTGACCCGGGTCAGGCGGGTTCCGACCGTGAAGACCTCGGTACGGCGCGGCCAGGCGGACTGGATCCGGTGTGCCAGTCGCAGCAGGCTGTCGGCGTACGGCGCCATCGACCCGCTGACGTCGACGAGCAGCACGACCCGACGGGGACGGGTGCCGCGGCGGCGATAGCGCGCCGGACCGGGTACGCCGGCCCGCCGGATCTCCTCGCGCAGCATCCGCCGCAGGTCGAGTTCGCCGCGACGATCCCGCCGTCGTCGGGACGACCGTCGCAGCGGTGCCTGTGGCGTCAGGCGTCCGAACAACCGGGTCAGCTCGGCTCGCTCGGCGGCGTCGAGATCGGCGACGTCGCGATGCCGCAAGACCTCGACGGTGCTGGCGACCGCCGCCACCGGCTCCGCCGATCCGTCGCCGGCCGCACCGGCGTCGGTGTCGATCATCGCGGCCCGGCGGACGGCGACCCGAGGCCGGGCGCCACCACTCGGCGCCGGGGTGGCGTCGCCGCCGAACCAGGCCTCGAACGCCTTGTCGAAGGTGGGCAGATCCTCGGGATCCGAGCACAGGGTCGCTCGTCCGGCCCAGTAGAGCCCGGCCGGGTCCCCGGCTCCGACCGTCGACGCCGCGGTGATGAAGCCGTGGACGCGATCCGCCGTGACATGCAGTCCGCCGTGGCGAAGTGCGGCCGCGAACCCGACCAGCGCCTCGTCCGCCGCCACCCCATCAGAGTCATCAGGCGCCATCCGGCCCCCCACCCGACTACCGCCTGACAACTCGGGCGTACTCATGTCAGTCATGCGCTGGTCAGCATGGCGTCGAGCGAGGCGCGTACCCGGTCGGCGTCCTCGCGATACTTCAGCACCGCCCCGAGCGTGGTGGCCGCCGACTCGACGTCGAGACTGTCGCGGCCGAGCGCGTGCAGCGCGGTGGCCCAGTCGAGCGTCTCGGCGACGCCGGGCGGCTTGAGCAGCTCGACGCCGTCGCGCATCCGGTGCACCGCGCCGGTGACCTGCTCGGCGAGCCGCTCCGACACCTCGGGCAGCCGGGCCCGGACGATCGCGACCTCGCGGGCCAGGCCCGGGTGCTCGATCCAGTGGTAGAGGCAGCGCCGTTTGAGGGCGTCGTGGACCTCGCGAGTACGGTTCGACGTCAGCACGACGACCGGCGGCGTGTCGGCCGCGACCGTACCCAGCTCCGGGATCGACACCTGGTTGGTCGACAGCACCTCGAGCAGGAACGCCTCGAACTCGTCGTCGGCCCGGTCGACCTCGTCGACGAGCAGCACGACCGGGCTGTCGCGCAGCGCCCGCAGGATCGGGCGAGCCAGCAGGAACCGCTCGTCGAACAGCGACTTCTCGACCGCGTCGACGTCGAGCTCGTCGGTGCCGTGGGCCGCCTCCATCGCGCGCAGGTGCAGCACCTGTCGCGGGAAGTCCCAGTCGTACAGTGCCTGGGAGGCGTCGATGCCCTCGTAGCACTGCAGCCGGATCAACGGCAGCTGGAGCGACTCGGCGAGCGCTTCGGCCATGGCCGTCTTGCCGGTGCCCGGCTCGCCCTCGAGCAGCAGCGGCCGGCACATGCGGAGCGCGAGGAATCCGACCGTGGCGAGGCCGTCGTCGGCGAGGTAGCCGGTGGCCTGCAGCCGCTCGGCGAGATCCTGGGCGGATCCGACGTCAGTCATATAGCCAGCATGACCGATGCCCGCCGACGGCACGAACGACCCTTCTGGCGACGGGAGAATCGACATTGCGGGTCTTATCGCCCCGCCACGTCGATTCTCACGTGCAGGCGCGGCCCTCTCGGCCGATAGCGTGTTCGCACCAGAGCCACTGCCGCACATCAAGAGGTGATCACTTTGCAGGTAATCAGTCGTGTGCCTCCTACCGCCAAGGCCAGGATCGGGATCGGCGCGGTGTTCGCCACGATCGTGGTGCTGGCGACTGGACTCGTCTCGGGCACGGCGTCGCTGGCGCAGGGCGCGGTCCCCGCGAAGCAGGGCGTTGCCGCGACGAAGACGGCCACCCTGACCAAGCACGCGGCGACCACGCGCGTCAGCACCTCGAGAGCGGGATGTCACGTCTCGCGCGGCTGCTACGGCGCGATCCAGATGGCCGTCGACGCCGGCGCCGGCAAGGCCAAGAACTACTCGAGCAAGGCTCGCGCCTTCCGGGCGGCGGGCAACCAGTGCCGCCAGGCCACCCGCCGGTCGTGCCACAAGATCGTGTGGACCAAGAACTCGTGTGCCGCGGTCGCGATCCGGACCAGCCACGGGCGCGTCGTCCGCTACCGGGCGTCGTTCGGCCAGCCCAGCCGGGTGAGCGCCGAGCGGGCCGCCAAGCGCAAGTGCCAGCGGGACGGCCGCAACTGCCGGGTGTGGATCTCGGTCTGCACCGCCCGCCCACACTGAGTCAGTCCCCAGGTGG
>JALDXR010000465.1:0-3571 GCA_032154865.1 Nocardioidaceae bacterium | reverse complement strand
GACCATCTTTCCGTGCAGCTGGTCCCGGCCGCGGGGCGGGATGACGCACAGCACCGGCAGGCCGTCCTCGATCAGGGCGATCGGCCCGTGCTTGAGCTCCCCGGCCGGGAAGCCTTCGGCTGTCAGCGCGGACGAACAGCCGGGCGAACTGATCCGCGGAGCCGTCTCACGCAGGCGGCTCCGCGGGTCATGTCAACTCGAATACGAGGTCTGTCACTGCAGGGTCCGGTAGACCTGTTTGCCGATGGAGTGCCCGAGTTGGTAGCCGTCGTCCATCGCGTCCCGGAAGTGCAGCCCGCCCCACACCCGCGCATTGAGGGCGTCATGCTCGATGGCGGAGATCGATGAGTAGGTCCTGGTCGCCACCACCGACCCGTCGGGTGCCCTCGAGAGCAGGACGAGCGACGTGTCGTCGCCGAGCGTACGGCGCACCACCTCAGCGAACGGCGAAGTAGCCGCCGCGTGCCCACTGGTGTAGTCGGAGTAGGCCGGGTTAGGGATCAGGGGTGCCCATCCGGACTCGGGGGCGGTGTCGGGGTTGTTGTCGTCCGCCGCCTCCGCGACCGCCTGGAACGGACGCCAGAAGCCGACGTCGAACTTCAGCCGGAAGGTTCGGATCATCGCATCCGCAACCGCGGCATCGATCCGGGCGAACAACCGCGCGGATCGCCCCACACTGAGCGGGTGGGTGTCGAGGTAGCGGCACAAGGCGTCGCGATACATCAGGGGTGGATTGCTCGCGAAGAACCGGGCGATGTCGGTCTGTTCCTGTGTCCGGTCGAGCGCGGTCACCGCGCCCAGCCGCCGTACCTCGTTGTAGTCCGCGGCGTAGGCCGCGCTGGTCAGGGCGTCGGGACCGTCGACCGGCACCGGCCGAGTGACGACCAGCGGCTTCACGAATCCCAGCCAGGCCGTCGCCATACCGGTGGCGGGCGGCTGCCAGACCCCCGGCAGGTCCGGCTTGGAGTAAACGATCGTGGTGTCGTTCCGGCCGTCGTCGACGCGGCTCGCGATCATCTCGGCTGCCGCGTTGCGGCCGATCCGGATTCCCTTGGCCTCGCTCGGACCGTCCGGAACGGCAGCGAGGCTGGTTTTCAGGTCAGTGTCGAGGTTGGCTCGGGATGCCGGAAAGTACTCGCTCAGCACGTCGTGGGCGGCTGTTGCGATCGCCGCCTGATCCGAGGTGTGACCTCTCTCCTGTGAGGTCTGTACCGCGTCGTGCACGGCCAGGGAGTTGAAGGCCAGATACAGCACTCCGACCTGGGGCGGCGTCGCGCCCTCGGTGAAGATCGTGCGCAACGCAATTCGTTGCCACGCCAGGACCACCGACGAACTGGTCGTCGCTGAGGCGGTAGAGGCCGTGGATGCCGGACTCGCGGTCAGAGCCAACGGGAGAACGAGCGCCAGGGACGCAACGCACCCAAGCGCCCGCCGACAGAGCGTTACGGAGACCTTTCGACCGACACCAACGTCGGTCTTGGCCATGTTGTTCATGATCGTGCCCTTCGTGGAGGGGACTTGGACCAGACCGTTGTCGCGCCGGACGGTGCCGAACGGGTCGCGAGGCGGTATCAGCCGGGTATTAAGTCACTTGACCGGTATCGACTGCGCGCCGCACGGTGGCGCTATGCGGATCGCATTACTGGGTCCGCTTGTCATCGACGGGGGCGTCGGCAAGATCGGACCACGAGACCGGGTGGTGCTAACAGCACTCGCGGTACGACCCGGCGAGGTCTACTCGACGGACCGGCTGGCCGATGCACTGTGGGGGGATCGGCCGCCGGCATCGTCGAAGAAGATCGTCCAGGGCTGTGTGGCTCGGCTCCGTAGGGCGCTTGGCCAGGAGGCCATCGAGACGCTGCCGCAGGGCTATCGCCTGCAGGTCTCCTCAGACGAGCTGGACACGCTGCTCTTCGAGCACCTGGTCGGTCGGGGCCGCGAGCTGCTCACGGTCGGCGAGGCGGAACGAGCGTCGTACACGCTCGGCCAGGCGTTGGATCTCTGGCGGGGCGAAGCGTTCGTCGACCTGAACGGATGGGAACCCGGTCTGGTCGAAGCCGGTCGTCTCGACGAGCTCCGGCTGGACTCCGAGGAGATCCGACTCGACGGCGCGCTGCAAGCCGGACATCACCTCGAGGTGCTGACCGAGGCGCAGGACCTGGTTGCCGCGGCGCCGCTGCGTGAGCGGCGATGGGGCCTGCTGGCACTCGCGCAATATCAGGCCGGTCGTCAGGCCGAGGCACTTCGGACATTGCGACGAGTCCGCATGGTGCTCGCGAACGAACTCGGGCTCGATCCCAGCCCGGATCTTGTCGCGCTGGAGCAAGCGATCTTGCAGCAGGATCCGACCCTGCTGGTGGAGCCCGCGATACGCGAGCCGAGCGCCGTCTGCCCGTATCGGGGCTTGCTGCCGTACGACATCGACGACTCCGACACGTTCTTCGGTCGCGATGCCGACCTCGCCGCGTGCCTGGAACGGCTGTCCACCGTCGGCGCGCTTGCGGTCGTCGGACCGTCGGGCAGCGGCAAGTCGTCTCTGGTGCGGGCCGGCATCGCCGCGACGTATCGCCGTAACGGTCACCGGACCGTGATCGTCACTCCCGGGATGCACCCGACGGATGCGCTCACCGCGATGCCCGACCGGGGTCCGGTCCCGCTACTGATCGTGGACCAGTTCGAAGAGGTGTTCTCGCAGTGCGAGGACCTGGACGAACAGACGCGGTTCTTCGCCGCGCTGGCCGAGCACGCCGGCAAGGGCCTGCTGGTGATGGCACTGCGCGCCGACCGGATGGGCGAGGTGTCGGCTTATCCCGACGTTTCGCGGCTGATCGAGCGAGGGCTCTATCTGCTGGGCGCCATGGCCGAGGACGACCTACGGGCTGCCATCGAGGGTCCGGCCCGTCAAGCCGGCCTACCGATCGAGCCGGGGTTGGTCGATCTGCTGGTCCACGAGGTCGAGGGCGAGCCGGGCGCCCTGCCGCTGCTGTCCCACGCACTGCGAGAAACCTGGGTGCGCCGTGAGGGCCGCACGCTCACGGTGGAGGGCTACCAGGCCACCGGCGGCATCCGCGGGGCGGTCGCCCAGTCTGCTGAGGATGTGTACGAACGGGTGGATCCGGATCAGCGGGACGCGTTCCGCGATCTGCTGCTTCGCCTGGTGGTTCCCACCGAGGAGGGCGAGCCGGTGCGTAGCCGGCTGCCCCGCCGGCTAGTCGCCACCGACGAACAGCGCGAGCAGTTGATCGAGCTACTGGTCGGAGCTCGGCTGGTCACCAGTGACGACGGGGTGGTGGAGCTGACCCACGAGGCGCTGGTCCGTGCCTGGCCTCGGCTGCGGGAATGGCTGGACGAGGACGCCGACGGACAGCGCATCCGGCATCATCTCACCGTCGCCGCCGACGCGTGGGCGGAGATGGACCGGCCCGACAGCGAGCTGTACCGCGGGGTTCGGCTGACGCGAGCCCTCGAGTGGCGCGACCGGGCCGCCCCGCAGCTCACCGCGACAGAGCAGGCGTTCCTCGACACCTCGCAGGCGCACGCCGCGGACGAGTTGCGCGACGCCGTGCAGCGG
>JALDXR010000464.1:0-3580 GCA_032154865.1 Nocardioidaceae bacterium | reverse complement strand
ATCGCGAGCAGGATCGCCGGCGCCAGATCCCGCAACGACACGTGCAGGACGACCGGATGGTGGTCGAACCACGACACATCATGCACGTGCGGTCGCCCGGCGACAGTGGCGAACACGACGAGGTCGCTCGAGCGGATCAGCGACTCGGCGCTGGCGTGAACGGCGAACTTGCCCGCGGCATCGGAGCGTTCGAGGTAGCCACGGAACCCGGTGGCGCTGTCGTCGGACAGGTCGTACACGCCGGTCTCGTCGAACGACCAACCGGCGGCGGTCAGGTAGGTGTGGACGTAGCGAGCGATCAGGCCGGCGCCGACGAAGCCGAGCCGGGACGGGCGCGTCTGACCACGCGTGAGCCAGTCGGCCGCCGATGCCGCCAGTGCCGCGGTCCGCGAGGCGCTGATGATGGAAGCCTCCATGCAGGCGTACGGATAGCCCGTGTCGGGGTCGTTGAGGACCAGCACCGCCGAGGCCCGTGGCAGGCCGGATGCGACATTGGCGGGGAAGCTCGAGATCCACTTGACGCCGTCCACCCGGTTCGAACCGCCGACCGACGCGGGTAGCGCGATGATGCGGGCGTCGGGACGGTCGGGGAATCGTAGGAAGTACGACGGCGGATTCACCGTGCCGCCGTGGCTGTGCAGCAGGTAGATCTCCTCGACCAGGTCGACGATCTCGTTCTCGCGCCGATCCAGCGCCTCGTGCACCTGGCCGCCGGAGATCGCCGCGAAGCTCGGCACTCTCATCGGTCCAACCCCACCGGTTCGGCCATCGCGACGAGGATTTCGCGCGGACCCTCGAACGGTTCCCGACTGTGCGCGGTCCGGACGTTGTCCACCACGAGCAGGTCACCGGACTGCCACGGCTCGCGCACGGTGTGGCCGTCGTAGGTGTCGTTGAGCAGTTGTACGACGTCCTCCCCGATCGGATCGCCGTTGCCGTACCGGGTGGTGAACGGCAGTCCGTCGGCGCCGTAGACCTCGACGAGGTAGTCGCGTACGTCGGGATCCATCGTCCACTCGCTCAGGAACGCCACCTGGTTGAACCAGCAGCGCCGACCGGTGACCGGATGCCGCACGATCGCGCGCCGCCGCTGCCGGGTGCGCAACTCCCCACCGGATCGCCACTCGCTCTCGATGCCGTTGGCCCGGCAGTACGCCTCGACGCTGGCCCGGTCCTCCGTCCCGAAGGCCTCGGCGAGGGACCGGCCGATGTCGCCGTTGTACGTACGGGTGAGCAGCCAGCCGTCACGTTCGAAGCGCGTGACCAGGTCGAGCGGCAGATCGGCGAGCACCGCGCACCCATCGGCGATCCCGGTCGCACCCTGCGAGACCGGCGCCGTCAGGCACGCGAACAGCATCAGGCCGGGGACCTCGGTCCGATAGCTCAGCTCGTGGTGCATACACATCGGCTGGCTCGGCGGCCAGGTCGACGAGGCGTAGACGCCGGCGCCGAAGTCACGACGGGACGCGAAGCCTTCCCGCTCGGTCATCAGGTCGCCACCGAACCGCCGGAAGACGGCGGCGACGGTGTCACGGTCCCGAAGGCCGAGTCCGCGGACCCGGACCGCGCCATGCTCGCGGACCAGCCGGCGCAGGTTGTCGCGGTGCTCCGTGACCCAGACCGTCGGGTCGTCGCCACCCGTGACCTGTAGCGCCGGAGGTGGACGACCCGGCGCCGCCGGATCGTTCATCGCGGCTGCTGATGAGATGAACATGTCGGTTCCTTTCCCTCGCTTCCCCCGTTATTCGAGACGGCGACCACCGGGGATCGGCGATCGTCGACGTCGACCAGTCGAGCCAGATCGGCGAGGACCGGGCGGGACCTGATGTCCTCGAGAGAGACGGTGCGACCCAGCTTGAGCACGAGCTGGAGTGCTGCCAGGGACGTTCCCCCGCGGTCGTAGAAGTGGTCGTGCCGGCCGATCTGATCCGGCGGCAGGTTCAGCACCTCGGCCCACGCGCCGGCTACCCGGCGCTCGCTCGGTGTGCTCGGCCGCGGCCGGTCGCCTGCATCGCCGAGAACGGCGCCGAGCTCGGTGAGCGTTGATCGGTCGACCTTCCCGTTGGCCGTCACGGGCAGTTCCGGCCGCCAGTGAAACGCCGACGGCACCATGTAGTCCGGCAGCGTCCGGCCCAGCCGATCCGCCACCAGCTCCGAATCCAGCTCGCGGCCGGAGTAGAAGGCGATCAGACGAGATCGCCGGCCCTCGGACGTCACGACCACGGCGCACTGGCGGATGCCGAGCACCTGCCCCAGAGCGTTCTCGATCTCGCCGATCTCGATCCGGAAGCCGGCGATCTTGACCTGCGCATCGCGTCGGCCGAGGAACTCCAACCTGCGATCCGGCCGCCACCGGCCCCGGTCGCCGCTGCGATAGCACCGCCGGCCGGGTCGAAGCGGGTCTGGCACGAACGATTGCTCGGTTCGCTCGGGGTCGTTGACGTACCCGCGTCCGACACACACACCGGAGAAGACGATCTCGCCGGGCGCGCCGAGCGGCACGGGTCGCAGTTGATCGTCGACGACGTACACACCCACGTTGTTGACCGGCCGTCCGAGCGGCACCGACGCCTGATCCGGTGGCCGGTCGAGCACCTCGTGATTGGTGTCGTCGGAGGTCTCGGTGAGCCCGTAGGCGTTGACCAGCCGGATGCCGGGCTGCGCCTCGAACCAGCGCCGGGTGAGCTCCCAAGGCAGCGCCTCCCCGGTGACCGACACGAACCGCAGGTCCGGCAAGTCGCGAGGCCGTCGCTGGAGGTGGTCGAGCACCACGTCGAGATAGGACGGCACCACCTGGAGCACGGTGACCCGACCGGCGGTGATCGTGTCGACGAACCGCTCGACGTCGAGGATCGTGTCCTGCTCGACGATCAGCGTCCGGCCGCCGACCACCAGCGCCGCCACCAGCTGCCACAGCGAGATGTCGAAGCATTGCGGCGCGGTCTGTGCGACGACCTGGCCGGGGCCGATCTGGAGATCGTCGATCTTGGCGTACACGTGATTGAGCAGGCCGCGGTGCTCGCACATCGCACCCTTCGGCTCGCCGGTCGATCCCGACGTGAAGAAGATGTACGCGAGCTGGTCGGCGTCGACGTGGACATCGAGGTTGCCGTCATCGACGTCCTCGTACGCGGTGTCGACGCGCAGCACGTCGATCCCCGACAGCGACTCGAGCGCCGCATCGAGCATCGGCGTCGCGGCCACGGTGACGACCAGGCGGCAACCCGATCGCGACAGCATGGTCGCCACCCGATCCGGCGGGAAGTGCGGCTCCACTGGGAGATAGGTGCCACCGGCCTTGAAGACTGCGAGCACCGAAGCGAGCCAGTCGAGATTGCGCTCGGTCATCACGGCGACCACGCCCTCGCGACGCATTCCGCGGTCGAGCAGCGCCCGGCCGATCCGATTGGCGCGACTGTTGAGCTCCCGATAGGTCCAGGTCCGATCGCCGCAGCCGGCCGCGATCGTGTCGGGGCGCGTCCGTACCTGCTGCTCGAACAGTTCGTGCAACCGCTGGTCCGGCAACTCGCGGCTCGGCCCGGCGAAGCCGTCCAGCTGCAGTTGGCGCTCGGCCGTCGAG
>JALDXR010000463.1:0-3611 GCA_032154865.1 Nocardioidaceae bacterium | reverse complement strand
GTGGGCAGGGGCGGGATCGAACCGCCGACCTTCCGCTTTTCAGGCGGACGCTCGTACCAACTGAGCTACCTGCCCGGAGCGCCCGGCTACCTTATCGTAGGCGGGGACAGCGTCTGCCGGTTGGGGAAATCATGACTGGGGTGCAGCCGCAGCCGACGAGGCGCGTGGGCGTCCCCGCCGTGGCCGTTCTCGCCCTCGCGACCTATGCCGTCGCCGTTCTGGTCGATCCCGACGTCGAGATTCCGACCGCGGCGGTGGTCGTCAGCATCGCCTTGGTCGCGGTCTTGATTCTGACCGTGGCGACCGCCCTGGAGTTTCGCGATCAGCATCGCCTTCCCGGGAGGACCCTGCTGTCGCGGCTCCTCCCGTTGGTGATCGCGATGCCAGTTGCGCTCGTCGTCGTCCTCGCTGCGCCGGACGCCCGGCGGGAGCCGCGGCAGCCCGCTCCGACCGCCACTCCAACGGCCCAGCAGCAGTCGCCCGGGGCCGGCCAGGAGCAGGTGAACCAGCGTCCCAACGCCGACCTCGACCCCAGTGGGATCCTCCAGTACGCGCTCCCCATCGCGATCAGCATCGCGGTCGTCGCACTCGTCGGCTGGCTGCTGTGGCCGCAGTGGCGACGGTGGCGCAGTCGCGATCGGACGGTGACGATTCCGGGGGCGAAGGGCGTGGTCGCCGAGGGGAGTGACGTCGACGAGGAGGAGCTGGCGCGGCTGCGCCAGACCCTGCGAGAGGGCCTGCGGCATGGCCGGAGCGCCCTCATCGCGGAGGAGGAACCTCGACTCGCCGTGATCCATGCGTACGCCGCCTTCGAGAGCCATGTCGGCGATCGGGGAATGGTCCGGGATCCCGCTGAGACGCAACGAGAGTACGTCGCTCGCGTACTCGCCGAAGGGCAGCTGGCCCACCCAGAACGTGCGCCGCAGTTGGTCGAGCTGTTCAACACGGCCCGCTTCTCCAGCCTCCCGGTCACCGCAGACGACGCCTGGGCTGCCCGGGACCACATCGACGCACTGGTAGGCGACTGATGTACATCATGGGCTGGCTGACCCCGGTCGCGGCGATCCTCGTGCTCGACATACTCGGGACCGGCCCGGCCGTGGTGGTGCTCGTGATCGGATCAGCGGCGATGTTGCTGCAGCTACGGGTGATCCTGGTCGGTCCGAAACGCAGCCGGCCGCCGACCGCGCCGATGTCGGTGAACATCGAGGCGGCCGCGATCCGCAGCCTCCAACTGTCGCTGGACGAAAGGGGAACACAGCGTGACCAGTGACCCACCCGACCCGGCGGCTCCGGCAATCGACGCCGTCAAACTCGTACGCGGGGTGGTCGACGCCGTCGAGACGGTCGTCGTCGGCAAGCGCGACGTCATCGAGTTCGTGTTGATGGCGGTCCTGTCGCGAGGACACGTCCTGGTCGAGGATGTGCCGGGTATCGGCAAGACCGTGCTGTCCCGGGCGATGGCTCGAGCCCTCGGACTCTCGTTCGCGCGGGTCCAGTTCACGCCGGACCTGCTGCCGCAGGATCTGACGGGGACACTCGTCTTCGACCAGCGGACCAGCGACTTCACGTTCCGCGCCGGGCCGGTCTTCACGCAGTTCCTGCTGGCCGACGAGATCAACCGGACGCCGCCGAAGACCCAGGCGGCGCTCCTCGAGGCGATGGCCGAGCAGCAGGTGACCACCGACGGTGAGTCGCGAACCCTGCCGGACCCGTTCTTCGTCATGGCGACCAGCAATCCGATCGAGTACGAAGGCACCTACGTACTCCCGGAGGCGCAGCTGGACCGCTTCGTGGCGCGGATCCGGATGGGCTATCTCGACCCGTCCGACGAGGCGTCGATGCTCGGCGAACGGCTGCGGCGGGAGGTGACCGAACGCAATCTGCCGGCCGCGTTGGCAGACGGTCAGCTGCCCGAGCTGTGCCGGCTCCGGGCCGAGGTGACGATCCATCCGGACCTGCTCGACTACATCGTCGCGGTCGTCGGCGCGACCCGAGAGCATGCCAGCGTCGCGGTCGGCGCGAGTCCGCGGGGTGGTCTGGCGATGGGCGCGCTCGCCCAGGCCGCCGCCCTGCTCGACGGTCGCACCTACGTGCTCGCTGACGACGTCAAGCGGGTCGCCCGGCCGGCGCTCGGGCATCGGATCGTGATCCGACCGGACCTGTGGGCCACCCGGGTGACAGGTGACAGCGTCGTCGACGACGTACTGAGTGAGGTGCCAACTCCGGAGCCGGAGGCCGAGGAGGTGCCGTGAGTCGATCGGCCCAGGTGATCTCGGCGCATCCGAAGTGGAGCTTTGGGCGCCTGGCTCGGCGGCTCGTCTGGCTGGAGATCGCTCTGCTCGTGGTGGCCGTCATCCGGCCGGGACCCTTGTCGGCCGCGGCCGCCGGCCTGACCCTGCTGGTCATCGCGGTCCTCGTCGGGGAGCCGGCTCCGGACGAGATCGACGTCTCCGTGTCGACCTCGGGCCGCCGGGTGACGGCCGGCGATGTCGTACGGCTGGACGTCTCGGTCGCGTTCGCGTCAGGTCCGCCCGTACCCGTGTCGGTATCAGCATTGCCTGCCGAGGGAGTGGAGACGTCCGGGCGGCAGCCGTGGCGGCTTGTCGCCGGCGACGATCCGGTCAGCCTCCGGATGCGGCCGCGGCGATGGATGCGCGGGCCGGTCGGACAGGTCCGGCTCCTGCTGACCACGCCGCTCGGCGGTCGGGTGGGGGTCGTGACGCTCGAGCTGCCGTCGTTCGTCGTCCATCCACTGGTCGAGCCCAGTCCGGACGTCTACGCACCGCCGCAGTTGCTGGCGCGGTACGGCACCCACACGGGCCGGCAGCGTGGGCCCGGGACCGAGTTCGCCGAGCTCCGGACCTATGTCACCGGCGACCCGCTGCGTGACATCGACTGGAAGTCGTCGGCGCGGACCCGCCAGCTGATGGTGTCGCAGCGCTATCACGACCAGGCCGCCGACGTCGTGGTCCTGGTCGACCACACGAGCGTGGTGGGTGGCTACGACTGGCGGTTGCACGACCGCGCCGTCCGAGGGGCCTGCACTGTCGCTCGTGCCTACCTCGCAGCGGGCGACCGCGTGGGCCTGGTGCTGTTCGGCAGCTCCGTACGCTGGCTGGCGCCCGGGCAGGGGCGGATGCAACAGGCCCGGATCCTGGACCAGATCGTGCTGCGGCCGATCGTGGCGTCGGTGCTCGACCCGGACCTTTCGCTGTTGCCGGCTGCCGCCTTGCCGCCACGGTCGATCGTGTTCTGCTTCTCGTCGCTGCTGGACGATCGGATGGTGGCCGCGATCGCCGGACTCGCCGAGCGAGGTCATCGGCTGATCGTCGTGGACACGATCGGGATCCGTCCGGAGCGCTGGCCGGCCGGCACCGACGCCCGTACTCAGGCCGAGTGGCCGCGACACCGGATGCTGCTGCGTTCGCGGCTGAGCGAGGTGGGCGCCATCGTCATCGACGACGTCAACTCGATCGGGGTCGCCGTGCGCGGGATGGCGCGACGGGGGGTCGCCCCATGAGGCATCCGCGGGTGGCCGGGTGGGCTGCGGCGATGTGGGCGGTGGCGGTGGCGGCCGCATTGGCGGCCGGTGGCGGCTCGGCCCGGCC
>JALDXR010000462.1:0-3613 GCA_032154865.1 Nocardioidaceae bacterium | reverse complement strand
TCCCGGGGCTGTGGCGCAGTTGGTAGCGCACCTCCATGGCATGGAGGGGGTCAGGGGTTCGAGTCCCCTCAGCTCCACCGGAATAACACCACGGGGCAAGTGATTGACGTTGATGAGGGCGCGATTGCGCTGCCCGACAACCCCTTCGAGTAGAAACGCTGAGGAACTGAGACATGGCCAGATTGAGGCAGGCCCTGGCGGTCATGACGACCCGCCTGCGGATCGCGATGCACGAGGATGCGGTCGTTCAGCGCGAGCTCACCGCTCGCCGTCGGGCCGAGCACATCGAGCGCCTCCAGTCGGGCGTCTCCGGTGGTCCGGCTCCCAGCTACCCCCTGAACTAAGCACACCCAAGCAACCGCCTCGATCCGTTCTCACCACGCTGCTTGACAGCGCGGCGGATCGAGGCGGTTGATGGTTGAGTGACAACCCCCGAGCGTGAGTGGCTCGCCCTGGCCGCCGCGATTGTGGTGCCGTTCGCGGCCTGCGGGATCGCGTCGTCGTTTCGAGACGACGTAGAGAACACGAACCTTGCCTTGGGTCTCGTCCTGATCGTGGTCGCCGTGGCCGCCACGGGTCAGCGCGTCGCCGGCGTGGTGGCGGCGCTGTCCAGCGCGATCTGGTTCGACTTCTTCCTCACCGAGCCGTTCAACCGGTTCACCATCGACGACCGCAACGACGTCGAGACCACGGTGCTGCTCACGCTGGTCAGCCTGGCGGTCACGGAGATCGCGCTGTGGGGGCGCCGCCAGCAAGCCCAGTCGAGCCGCCGGGAGGGTTACCTCTCCGGTGTGGTGTCGGCGGCCGGCGTGGTCGCGTCGGCCAGCTCGCCGTCGTCGGCGCTCATCGAGCACGTGGCGACGCAGATCACCAACGTCCTCGACATCGATGACTGCCGGTTCGACACCAGTACGGGTTCGGCGCGGCCGCGGCTGAACCGCGACGGCAGCGTCAGTCGCCACGGACACGACATCCGGGTCGAGCGCGACGGGCTACCGACCGATGAGGTGACCGAGCTGCTCATCGAGTACGAGGGTGTCGTACGCGCCTGTTTCCTGCTCACCGCGGCGACTCAGGTCAGCCGGCCGGATCTGGAGCAGCGCCGGGTGGCAGTGGCGCTCGCCGACCAGGTGGGTGCCGCGCTGGCCGCGCCCAGGACCGACGCCTGAGCCGACGTTCCCAGCCGCTCACGGTCGCAGCCGAACCTCAACCTCACCCACCGCGGGTGATGCCCGCTCGGCCGAGGCGGTTCCTATCGTGAGGGCGGTGGAGGCGGGCGTTGCGGGAGGTCGGTTTATGTCTCGAGGGTATGGTTCGTCCCGGTCGAGGCGGGTTGCGGCAATGGCAAGCGTGTCGGCCGCCGTGGTGCTGGCGGCATCGCTGCCGAGCAACCAGGCGGTAGCGGGTTCGGGTGCGGCCTCGGCTGCCGCGTCGAAGTATCCGCGGCTGACGCAGGCGTTGGAGGCGTTGGTCGACCGTCCGGCCGGGCCCCCCGGTGCGGTCGTCATCGTCCATCGCGGCAACGACCGGCGGGTGCTCACCGCCGGCGTGGCCAATGTCGAGACCGGGCGAGCGATCCGGGCGACCGACCACATGAGGATCGCGAGCGCCGCAAAGGCGTTCAGCGGCGCCGTCGCACTCACGCTGGTGGCCCGTGGGCGGTTGTCGTTGCGGGACACGATCGACGAGGTGCTGCCGTACCTCCCCGACGCCTGGGGAGACGTGACCCTCGCGCAGCTGTTGCACCACACCAGCGGGATCCCGGACTTCTCGAAGAGTCAAGCGTTTCTCGACCGGGTAATCGCCCACCCCCAGGTGCCGATGCCGCCGCGCAGGTTGCTGTCCTTCATCAAGGGCAGGGACCTCTTCTTCAAACCGGGATCGCGCTACAAGTACTCCAACTCCGACAACATCGCCGTCGGGCTGATGGCACAGGAGGTCACCGGCCAGCCGTACGCCCGGGTGTTGAAGCGGCTGGTCTCAAACCCGCTGCACCTGGCGCGGACCTCGTTGCCCAGGGGTGCCCAGCTGCCCCGGCCGTTCATTCACGGGTACGCGGTTGCGCCCGGCGAGCCACCCGAGGATCAGAGCGAGATCCTCGCCGCCGGGCTGGCGTGGGCCTCCGGCGGAGTAGTGTCGACGCCTGCCGATCTCGACCGGTTCATCCGCGGTTATGTCGGCGCCCGGCTCTACCCCCGTGCGCTGCGGGCCAAGCAGCTGCGCCTTGTGCAGGGGCACTCCGAACCACCGGGACCGGGACTGAACAAGGCCGGCCTGGCCCTGTTCCGCTACCAGACGCGGTGCGGAACCATGTACGGCCACACCGGCAACACCCCGGGATACACCCAGTTCGCGGCCGCCACCCTCGACGGTCGTCGGTCGGTCACGGTCTCGATCAGCCGACAGCTTGTCCCCAAGGACGATCCGGTCATGTTCAGGGAGTTGCGGCAGCTCCAGGTGCTCGCGGTGTGCGCCGCCCTTCGCTGAGCACTGGCGCACGCTCGCCGCGATGCCGGCTAGACCTCAGGGAGTGTGCGCGCTTCGGCGACGAGAGCGCGGTAGGTCGATGAGGCGAGGAACTCCGCGAGGATCCGAGCCGCGCTCCCGCCCAGGTCGAGCTGCTCGACTCGGGACGGCTCGACGAACACGATCTGCCGTCCTTCCCCGAGAACGATGTCGGCGTCGGTCAGGTTGGTAGCGGCGACCCACACCTGCCGGATGACCGGGATCGCATCGTCTGGTGTCGACAGGTGTTCGTCGCGCCAGAGGCGAAGGCTGCCGGGGCGCAGGGCGATGCCGGTCTCCTCCGCGAGCTCTCGGTAGGCGGCGGCCTCGATGCCTTCGCCGTCCTCGACATGGCCGCCGACGAACGCCCACTGCTCGGGGGCGATCGCGGCATGCTCGTCCCGCTCCTGCAGCAAGACCCAACCGCGATGATCCACGATGACAACCGCCGCGAAGCGACGCTGCAGCTCGGCCATGCCACAACCGTAGGGCGACCGCCATCGCGTACGGCGTCTGGCCGCCGCGGGTCTAGCCAGATGTCGTCCGGAACAGACGGAGCGGCGTGCCGCTGTAGTAGCGGTCGGTCATGCCGAGGTTGGGCATGCCCAAGCGGCGACAGACCGCCTGCGACGGCGAGTTGACCGCGGTCGTCAGCGCGATGACGGATTCGACTCCGGACTCGAAGGCGTGGTCGAGGACTGCCTGGGCAGCCTCAGTCGTGTAGCCGTGCCCGTCGTGGTCGGGATGCTGGTGCCAGCCGATCTCGATGTCGGTCGTGCCGCGGGAGTAGACCAGCAGGATGGTTCCGGTCCGGGCTCCATCGGCCAGGGTGACCATCCACCAGCCGAGCACCGGATCGGGATCGAGCTGCTTGCGCTCGCGTACGACGTCGGATGCGGCTGCGAGGTCAGCCAAGTGGGCACCCGACAGGAAGCGGAGGACCTCCGGCCGCTGGTACATGTGGTAGAGGAACCCCGCGTCGGTCTCGTCGTAGCGGCGTAGCCGCAGGCGCGAGGTGGCCAACTCCTTCACGCGCCGAACCTTAGGGGTTGCAGCGGATTCGCTGACGCGGGGCCTGGTGACGAACTGTGACAAGGCGGTGATTCAT
>JALDXR010000461.1:0-3615 GCA_032154865.1 Nocardioidaceae bacterium | reverse complement strand
GTCGCAAGCTGTCGAGCCAGCCCGGCCGGAAGCACGCCGTAGTCGCCGCCCCTGTGGCCGATCAGCTTGGCCGGTTGGTTGTCGACTCCCAGGAGGGAGGACAGAGAGACGACGACGCCGACCTCGAGATTGAGGTTCGTGGCCTTGACGTGGCCAGTGACCCGCTCGACGAGGAGGTCGCACATCAGATCGTTGAGGGAACGCTCGTCTCCGTCGGCTCGCATCCCACGGGCGTCGTGGTCCAAGGCCTGCCAGCAGGCGATCGCCTGCTCGGCGGGCAGCAGCGCCGAGACCGCGCCGGTCCCGTCGCCGTTGACGGTCGCCCGGACTGCCTTCCGCGCCCGAGCGGCCTCGGCTCGCTTCTCAGCGGCTTCGGGATCGGTCGCGGCGACCTTGCGAGCTGCGGCCCGTTGAACCTGTCCCGGAGTCAGCTCACAGGCCAGCTCGGTCAACTCAGCGTCGACCGCCCAACGTTGCTCCGGATCCACTTGCTCGCAAGCGACGATGACGTGTTTCGCCGCCGACTGGGCGACCTCTCCATCCAGACAGGCGGACAGCAATCGGGGATGGTCCGCGACGAGCTGGCGAGCGAACGCGAGTTGATAGTCCACCGTCGCGCGCGACACGCCACGGGCCATCGCAATCTCCACCGGCGCGCCACGACCGGCGGATCCGGCACCGGCGCCGGCTGACTTGTCGGCCGCCTTCCGCTGATCCGCGTAGGTCACGACCTCCACGTTGAGCTGTGCCTGCAGCATCGCGACCGCGGCCTCGAGCTCGCCGATCGCATCGATTCGCTCGGCCGGCGTCCAGGTGTCGCCGGTCGCCTGAACCTCGGCGACCAGTGCTCGCACCCGGTCCTCGATCATTGCCCGAAACTAACAACCCCCACCGACAATCCACCCCTCCAGATCCCTTACCCACAAGGGATTTCGAGAAATCTCGTCAAATGGCATTCACCGACGCATCTCTTCCGCAGCGCGCTCCGGTACGCGGCGGTCGTTCGACGAACTCCGAGTTGTTGCCGGGCGGCCGGCAAGGATCTTCCGGAACGCGGTCGTCGATCAACCGTTGCTCGTGTTCCGTCAATCGGAGCTCGACCCACCACCCCCGGAAAGGATCGAGCACTCCGCCGGATGCACAACCGACGGGACTCCATCGACCTGCCGAGTACGGGCTCCAGGCTCGCACCTCCCAAATGGGTGAAGGCCGAGACGCCGTTCGCAGGCTCACCGGCATCCTCGCCGCCAGATCCCTTACCCACCAGGAACACCGGCGTGTCACCCAGCGGGAGTACGCCAAGATCAGCCACCTGGCGGATGTTCTCATCCCCGGAGTACGCGACTCTCGAACTCATGAACGCCACGAGAACCGTCACCACGACTCGACCGTCGACCCGGCGGCCCTGGCGGCTGTCCGCGTCGGCGCGGAAGCTGACCCTGACGATCCACATCGTCGCCGCGATCGGGTGGATCGGCGTCGACTTCGTGCTCTTCGTCTTCGCCCTGACCGGCATGACGACGGACGACCCGACCACCCTCGCGACGTGCTATCTCGCGATCGACATGTTCGCCGTGGTCCTGCTGCTTCCGCTCGGGCTGATCACGCTGGCCAGCGGGCTGCTGCTCGGCTGGGGATCGAAGTACGGCATCTTCCGCTATCACTGGGTGCTCTGGAAGCTCATCCTCAACGTGGTCCTGACGACCCTTGTCGTCGTGCTGCTGCGGCCCGGTGTCTCGGAGGCGGCCGACGCGGTCGCGGGACCGACCGACACGCTCAGCGATCGGCTCGACCAGGCGCAGGCGAACCTGATCTTCCCGCCGACCGTGTCGATCACGGTGCTCACCTTCGCGACCGTCCTCGCGGTCTACAAGCCGTGGGGCCGTACGAAGTATGGTCAGCGTCGCCTCGACGCCGAGCGCCGTCAGATGCGGGGAGAGTGACGGCGGCATGCGATCTCATCGGTGCCATGTCTCCGACTGATCCGCCCTCGCTCACCTGGCCGCAGGTCCTGGCCTGGCGGATGCGCCGTCAGTTGCTGGACGCGCCGGGCGGCGACTCAGCCGTGGAGATCGCGCACCGGCTCGGCGGCGTACAGGCTCAGGTCGCATCGGCAGCCAAGCTCGCGATCGCCGTACGCCAGCAACGCCCGGCGGCCGGCCAGGTCGAGCGGGCGCTGTACGACGAGCGGACGCTGATCAAGACGTGGGCGATGCGAGGCACCCTGCATCTGCTGCCGGTCGACGGGGCCGGCGCCTACCTGGCGGTGTCCGGCGCCCCCCGCGCGTGGGAGAAAGGCAGCTGGCAGAAGGTGTTCGGTGCGACGCCGGACGACCTCGAGGCGATCGCGGCCGCGGCCACCGACGCCCTGGACGCCACGCCGACGCTCACTCGCGACGAGCTGACCCAGGAGATCGTCGAGCGAAGCGGCTCGGCGCATCTGCAGGAGGTGCTCAGGTCCGGATGGGGCACGCTGCTCAAGCCGCTGGCCTGGTGGGGCGTGCTCTGTCACGGCCCGGCCCAAGGCAACCGGGTGACGTTCACCAGCCCGCGCCACTGGGTGTCGGACTGGCGAGGCGTGCCGGAGCCGGACGAGGCGGCACCAACCGTGATCCGGGCGTTCCTCCGGGCGCATGGTCCCGGCACCCCGGACGCCTTCGACGCCTGGCTCAGTCGCAGTCTCTCGCCGCGCCGCCAGCTCAAGGGCTGGTTCGCCGCGATGGCCGACGAACTCGCGACCGTCGACGTCGAGGGCACGCCGATGCAGATTCTCGCCGACGACGTCGACGAACTGGCGACGACCAAGCCGACCGACGTCGTACGCCTGCTCGGCGGATTCGACCAGTACGTGCTCGGCGCGGGCACCAACGCCACCTACCTCGTGCCGACCGAGCATCGCGCCGACGTCAGCCGTCCCGGCGGCTGGATCTCACCCGTCGTGCTGCGCGGCGGCCGGCTGGTCGGCACCTGGCGAGCCGACGGCGCGATCGACGTCACCCTGTGGGAGGACGTGCCGCCGGCCGCGTTGAAGAAGGCGACCGCCCGGATGCAGGAGCTCCTCGGCACCTCGTCGTGAGGTGACAGGCTGGGGCCATGGCCTCGGAACGAGACACCGAACGCTGGGAGTTCTGGATCGACCGCGGCGGCACGTTCACCGACGTGGTCGGCCGGCAGCCGGGCGGCTCCCTCGTCGCGCGCAAACTGCTGTCGGACAACCCCGATCGCTACGCCGATGCGGCCGTCGAGGGCATCCGGCAACTGCTCGCCGCCGGGCCGGGCGGGCGGATTCCGACCGACCGGATCGCTGCGGTGAAGATGGGCACGACCGTGGCGACCAACGCGCTGCTCGAACGCACCGGCGAGCCGACTGTCCTCGTGATCACCAAGGGATTCGGCGACGCACTGCGAATCGCCTACCAGAACCGTCCCCGGATCTTCGACCGCGAGATCGTACTTCCCGAGCTGGTCTACTCCCGCGTCATCGAGGCCGACGAGCGAGTCGCCGCCGATGGGACCGTCGTCACCCCGATCGCCGAAGGCACCGTGACGGCTGATCTCCAACAGGCGTACCACGACGGGTTCCGCTCCGTCGCGATCGTGTGCCTGCACGGTTAT
>JALDXR010000460.1:0-3617 GCA_032154865.1 Nocardioidaceae bacterium | reverse complement strand
CGGATCGACATCGGCGCCCTGCGCGGCTCTTACGAGGGAAAGCCGACCACGCGGAGCTACCTCGTCCAGGCGCACACCGGCTCGCAGCCGGCGACCGTGTTGCTCGGCGACGTCGAGCTACCGCAGCGGGCATCGGAGTCCGAGCTGGAGCAGGCGGACCGCGGCTGGTGGTACGACCCGGACGACCGCGGCGGCACCGTGCACGTCAAGACGCCGTCGATCTCGACGAGCCAGTCAGCTCGGCTTCGGCTCCAGGGAACCAGCGCCATCGGCGGCGTCCACCCGTCCGACCGCGACGCCAGCGTCGAGCTGACCGCGCCGACCCTCCTGGCGCCCGGGGCGGCCACCCAAGTGGAGTCGACGTTCCGCAACGACACGACACTGCCGGTGCGCGACGTGCAGCTGTCGGTCGCCGCGCCGGAGGGATGGCAGGTCGCGGCAGACGGCCGGTCAGGGTTCGCCATGGTGCGCCCGGGCGAGTCCGTGAGCGCGGCCTTCACCGTCACGCCGCCAGCCACGACGGAGCCGGGGCGCTATCCGATCGGCGGTGAGGCGGCGTACACCGCGCGGTCGCAGCGCTACCGCATCGACGACTCGCGCAGCGTACGCGTGCCTTATGCCTCGCTGGCGGCGTCGTACGACAACGTCGCGATCAGCCCGGAGGCCGACCCGACCGTCGCGGACATCGACGGCGGCGGCTCGAGCTTCATCGCCGAGCGGCTGGCGGCACAGGGACTCTCGCCGGGTGCGACGTTCGAGCACGACGGCGCCACGTTCACCTGGCCCGACGTGGGCGCCGGCGATCCGGACAACACGCTCGCGCAGGGCCAGACGATCGCGCTGTCCGGGCGAGCGACGCATCTCGCGTTCCTCGGCACCGGGACGGGTACGGCCAACGGACCGATCACCGTGCATTACGCCGACGGTTCGACCAGCCAGGCCGCCGTCGGCTTCCCGAACTGGTGCTGCGCCGATCCGGCTGCCTACGGCGCGCAGATCGCGGCGACCACGCTGGGCAAGAACACCCCGACCGGACCGGCGTTCCCGACCGTCGCGTACCGGGTCTTCTACAACAAGATCGCGATCACGCCGGGCAAGGACGTCGTGGCCGTGACGCTGCCGCAGAACGCCGCGATGCACGTCTTCGCGATGGCGCTCAAGACCGAGCGGCTGCCGGTGGTGGCGCGGCTCCCGGGCCAGGTCGTCTACGACGCCGACGGCACGGCCACAGTCCCGGTCGAGATCGCCAACACCGCGTTGACCGACGTCGAGAACGTCGACGTCCGGGTGACGCTGGCCGACGGCACCGTACAGCCGGAGACGATCCACCTCGACAACCTGGCCGCCGGTGCCACGTCCAACGCGACGGTCAAGCTCGGTTGGCCGGCGACCGGGGCGCGCCTCGCACAGCCCCACGTCAGAGTCACCTGGTCCGAGGGCGGCGAGTCCGGCGAGTGGACGGCCGATCCGCAGGTACGGGTCACCTGTGCGCCATCGCCCTCGTCGCCGACTGCGGTGACGTACGTCGACAGCGAGGAGACCGCCGGCGAGGACGGCGCCGCCGTGAATGCGATCGACGGCGACCCGGCGACGATCTGGCACACCGAGTGGTCCGGCGCGACGCCTCCTACCCCACACGAGATCCACCTCGACCTCGGCGCCCAGCGGGACGTGTGCGCGTTCCGCTATCTGCCCCGGTCCAACGGCGGCAACGGCACGGTCGCCAGCTACGCCGTCTACGTGAGCTCCGACGGGACCAGCTGGGGAGAGCCGGTCGCCACCGGGACGTTCGCCCGTGGCGCCGCGGAGAAGTGGGTGCCGTTCGCGTCGACATCCGCTCGCTACGTGCGATTCGTCGCGCTCAGCGAGATCAACGGCGGCCCGTGGACCAGCGCCGCCGAGCTGAGCGTCGACGCGCGGTCCACCGGCTGACGCGGCGGGCGACGGGTGCGGCGGCGAGACGTCAGTCGGCGAGGGCGGTCTCCTCGGGCACGACCACCTCGCGGACCATCTGCTCGATGCGTTCGGTGGGAAGGGCCACCGCTCGCGCCCAGTAGTAGATGATCAGGCTGAACGCCGCGACCACGAGGATGTCCCACCACAGCGGGATCGTGCCGGTGCCACCGAAGGTGCTCAGATAGACGATCACGCCGAGGCCGGCCAGGTAGACCGGCAGCCAGGCGGCCGAGCGCCAGTGGAACTCGGGCCGGCGCGGGTTGCCGTGCAGAATCCGGTTCAGCGCGAGGATCGCGTAGCCGATCAGGATGGCGACGCCGAGCTTCCAGTCCGTCGTCCAGCCGGTCCACAAGATGATGAGATTGGCGACGACGAAGGCCAGTGGGGCCAGGACCTCGCCGGCGGGCAGCCGGAACGGCCGTTCCGCGTACGGCATCCGCCTGCGCAGCGCTCCGAACGAGAGCGGCGCGCCGGCGTACATCAGGACGCTCGCGCTGGTGATCAGGCCGACGAGCGACTGCCAACTGGGGAACGGGAGGAAGCAGATGCAGCCCACGACGAACGACGTGATGACACCCAGCCAAGGCACACCGGCGTTGTTGGTGCGCTCGAATGCCACCGGGAAGTAGCCGTTGCGGCTTTGGCCGTACGACACCCGCGAGGTGGCCGCGGTGTAGATCAGGCCGGTGCCGCCTGGCGAGATGATCGCGTCGGCGTACAGAACGGCGGCCAGCCAGCCGATGCTCACCAGCGAGGCGAGCTGTGCCCACGGACCGGTGAAGGCGGTGTAGAGGCCGTTGTCGACCGTCGCCCAGGTCGGGCCGATCGCACTGGCCGGAAGGGCGCCGATGAAGACGATCTGCAGGGCGATGTAGAGCACCATGCCGATCGCGATCGACCCGATGACGGCGAGCGGAACGTCGCGTTGCGGACGGCTGCTCTCACCGGCGAACTGGTCGGCCTGCTCGAACCCGAGGTAGGCGAAGATGATGCCGCTGACCGCCACCGCGGTGAGCACGCCGTGTGCTCCGTCCGGGCTGAAGCCGTCGGCCGTAGTGAAGTTGCTGGCATGGAAGCTGGTGATCGAGACCACCAGGATGGTGGCCAGCGGGACGGCGACCTTCCACCAGGTGGCCGCGCTGTTGGTGTGCGCCAGCTTCCGGACGCCGAGGAAGTTGATCGACGACAGGATCAGCATCAGGACGCAGGCGACGATGATCCCCGTGGTGGTGAGCACCCCCGTCGTGGGCTTCACCCAGCTGTGGGCGAAGGAGTAGTGCTGCGCGTACGTGATCATCGCCAGCACCTCGATCGGCGCCACGGTCGCCGCCTGTAGCCAGGAGAACCAGCCGAACGACGCCCCCGCTGCGCCGCCGAAGGCGTAGTGCGGGAAACGCGCCGTACCACCCGCCACCGGCCACATCGCCCCGAGCTCGGCATGGACCAGGGCCAGCAGCAGGATCGCGAAGCCGCCGATGACCCAGGAGATGACCGCTGCCGGCCTCGCGGTCTGCAGGCCCTCCTGGGCCCCGAACAGCCAGCCCGATCCGATGATCGATCCGGTGGAGGCCCACAGCAGGCCGATCACACCGATTTCTCTGCGCAGACCCGCCCTGGTCCTTCCGGAACCGACGGGTTGTTCTTTCGTTACTGCACCCATG
>JALDXR010000459.1:0-3617 GCA_032154865.1 Nocardioidaceae bacterium | reverse complement strand
GGGCGTTCGTCAACCGGCCGATGATCCTGATCGCCGACGAGCCGACCGGAAACCTCGACCCGTCCACGTCGGTGGGCATCATGAAGCTGCTGGACCGGATCAATCGGACCGGCACGACGGTGCTGATGGCCACCCACGATTCGGGCATCGTCGACCAGATGCGCAAGCGCGTGATCGAGCTGGACGCCGGACGCGTGATACGCGACCAGTCCCGCGGCGTCTACGGCTACCAGAACTGACCTCACGGATACCCATGCAGATCAGACACATATTTTCCGAGCTCGGCACGGGCTTGCGGCGCAACATCTCGATGTCGATCTCGTTGATCGTCACGATGTTCGTCTCGCTCACGTTGGTCGGCTTCGCCATCATGGTGAACTCGCAGACCAACAAGACCGAGGACTACTTCGGCGACCGACTCCAGTTGCAGGTGATGCTGTGCGCCGAGGAGACCAGCACCGGACCCTGCATCGAGGGCGAGGTGACCAAGCCGGAGCGAAAGGACATCGAGCACGCGCTTGGTGACAACCCCGAGGTGGAGGCGGTCGACTATCGCAGCCAGCGCGAGGCGTACGACAAGGCCCAGCAGCTCTACGGCCAGACGCCGGCCGGTGCGAAGCTCTTCCAGGTCACCGACGCCAAGGACTTCTCCGCGTCCTACTTCGTGACGTTGAAGGATCCGAACGAGTTCACCGGCGTCGAGGGACAGGTCACCGGCATGGCCGGCGTCTCGGCGACGAAGAACCTCAGTGAGGAGCTCGAACCGCTCTACAAGCTGCTGACCTGGGCCTGGCGATGGTCCCTGATCATCGCGGGCGTCCTGATCATCGCGGCGATCCTGCAGGTGTCCAACACCATCCGGCTGACCGCGTACGCGCGGCGCCGCGAGATCGGGATTATGCGGCTGGTCGGTGCGTCGACCTGGCACATCCAGCTGCCGTTCGTGATGGAGGCGGTGCTCGCGGCTACGATCTCAGGTCTGCTGGCCTGTGCCGCGCTCGCGGCGTTCGTCCACTTCTTCATCAACGGCTTCATCCTGGACTCGTCGCTCTACACCGTGACCGACTGGGTCGGCTGGGGTGAGGCCGTTCAGGCCGGCGCTGTGACCTTGGGTTTTGCCGTCCTATTGGGTCTGATTCCGACACTCGTGATGACCCGCAAATACCTAGATGTATGACATACGTCCGCTACGGTCGGGGAGAATGTCCCCGACGGGATAGGTGCTAAACCATGGGCCGACTCCGCCCGCACGGTCGTCGCCAATGGCTCATCGCTACCGCACTGGCGAGTGCGCTCGGCGTGCTCGCCACGACGGCGTCAACGCCGCAGGCGCCGGCCGTCGCCGCCTCCGGTGACCCCGACGACCCCAGCGACCAGCTCAAGGACCGCAAGGCCGACATCAACGATCAGCTGCACGGAGCGCACAGCGACCTCGACGAGTCCAGTGCCGAGCTCCAGGCGGCCGTTCGGGCCATGGAGGCGGCACAGGCGAAGCTCGCCGATGCCCAGGGGGTCCTGGCCCGCACTCGTGGTCAGCTGGAGGCCGCGGAAGCGCTGGATCAGCAGATGCAGGAGCGGCTGGCCGCCGCCGAGCAGCGGTTGGACGAGGCCAAGGAGGCGTTGGCCGACGCCCGGCGTGCGGTCAAGGACGCCGAGGACCGACTCGCCGACTTCGTCGTCGCGTCCTACGAGTACGGCAGTCCGGGCCTGGTGAGCCTGGGCATCGTCCTCCACGGCGGTAGTCCCTCGGAGTACGGTGAGCGACTCTCGCTGGCCGACTCGGTCGTCGACGCGCAGGCCTCGGTGATCGACGACCTCGAGGCCAACGAGACCCTGTCGGAGGCGCGCGAGGCCACGGTCGAGACACTCCGCGACGAGGTCGCGAAGCAGCGTCAGGAGGCCCGCGAAAACCTCGTACGCAAGCGCAAGCTCGAGGCGAAGGCCGAGAAGCAGACCCAGGAGGTCCGGGAGCTCGTCGAGGAGCGCCGGGCGGCTGAGGAGCAGGCCGAGGCGGCCAAGCAGATCGACCTGCAGCGAATCAAGACTCTCGAGGAGAAGCGAGAGCAGATCAAGGAGCGGCTGCAGCGGATCGCCGAGCGGCAGAACGGCCCCGGCATCACGGTCAACAACTCCGGCGGCTGGCTGTCCTGGCCGGTGACCGACACCTACATCACGTCCCCGTACGGCATGCGACTCCACCCGATCCTGCATTACTGGAAGCTGCACGACGGCACCGACTTCGGCGCCGACTGCGGCACACCGGTCTATGCGGCGGCTGGCGGGACCGTGGTCTCGGCGTACTACGACGATGCCTACGGCAACCGGATCACGATCAACCACGGCAACGTCAACGGCGTGGCACTCGCGACGTCCTACAACCACCTGACAAGCTTCACCGTCGGCTACGGCGAGCACGTCAAGCGTGGCGAGTTGATCGCCTACTCCGGGACCACCGGATGGTCGACCGGCTGCCATCTGCACTTCATGGTGTACGAGAACGGCTCGACCGTCGATCCGATGACCTGGCTGTAGCTCGGGTGGCGCGGGCTCGGCCCCTCTGGCGGTAGCCAAATTGCGAAACACGCCGGCGTGTCTCGCAGTTTGCCTACCCCCAGTGGCCGAAAGCCGGTTGCGCGGTACGGAATACTGACGCGGATGGCCAAGGAACGTGGGCGCAAGGTCGTGACGACCAACCGCAAGGCGCGGCACGACTACCACATCGAGGACACGTACGAAGCGGGCCTGGTGCTGACCGGCACCGAGGTCAAGTCGTTGCGTGCCGGACGCGCCACGCTCACCGACGGGTTCGCCGAGGTCGACGGCGGTGAGGCCTGGCTGCTCGGGGTCTACATCCCGGAGTACACCGAAGGCACCTGGACCAACCACGACCCGCGCCGCCGGCGCAAGCTGCTGCTGCACCGCAAGGAGATCGACCGGATGGCGTCCCGGGTCGCCGAGCGCGGCCTGACGGTGGTGCCCCTGGCGCTCTACTTCAAGGACGGCCGGGCCAAGGTCGAGATCGCGCTGGCCCGCGGCAAGCGGACCTATGACAAGCGGCAGGCTCTGGCCGCGAAGGAGGCCAAGCGCGAGGCCGAGCGGGCCATGGGCCGGCGCGCCAAGGGCTACGACGAGTGATCGGACATTCCGACCATCCCGTACTGCCGGGATGACCGATCAGGAATAGTCGGCCGGTCCAGTACGCTATGCGGTGGACAACTCAAGAGGGGCTGATCGGTTTCGACTTCGGTCGTTAGATTCAGGAGAAGCGGGTCGAGGACCCAAGGTCATCTCGTTAACGATCCTTGGAACCCATAACTGCCAAGGCTAAGCAGGCAGACTTCGCCCTCGCCGCCTAAGGCGACTAGGTGAAGGGTCGGCCTGGGACCGCCTCCGTCCCAGTCACCGGCCTCATCTTGGAGGCTTGCTGGTCAGGTCCGGCCGCGGGATCTGATCGGGACTCTTACAGTGGCTGAGCCTGTCGGTGACGTTGTCTGCGCGAGCACCGAGGCTGAGAAAACGACATGCAGACTGCACCCGGAGAAGTCCTGAGTCAGCGTCGGAGGACGCGGGTTCGATTCCCGCCAGCTCCACTCACTTGCCAGCCGCCTGGTCAACGC
>JALDXR010000458.1:0-3623 GCA_032154865.1 Nocardioidaceae bacterium | reverse complement strand
CATGTTGATCGCCCGATCGAGCGCGGCGATGCGGTCCACCCGCTCGCCGGGCGGATACGCATCGCTTCCGGGCCGGAGGTCTCCGACCAGCTCACGCACCTGTTCGTCGATCACGTGTTCGAAGCTAAAGCCCGCCTGGCGCCCCTGCCAGCCACTTCATCCTCGCTGTGGACAACGCCGCACGCCCACGCAGATGTGGACAACCCGAGCACCGTCCTCCGGCCCGAATCCACGTGAGTAGCCTGGCGCGGGAACGCGGTCGATCGGTCTCGCGCCGGCTGGGTCCAACCCGGTCGCACCGGCCCCGGCCGGAGGCATAGACTGACGCTGACAGCGTTCGTGAAGGGATTCACAAACGCACGAGTACGCGTACTCCTGTATGCGAGGGATGTGCATGACCGGGAACTCCGGAGAGGAGCGGCAGGCCGACGTCATCGTGGTCGGCGCCGGTCCGGCCGGTTCCACGACGGCGTACTACCTCGCCCAGGCCGGTGTCGACGTCGTACTGCTCGAGAAGACCGCCTTCCCACGGGAGAAGGTCTGTGGCGACGGGCTCACTCCGCGCGCCGTGCGGCAGCTGCTGCAGATGGGCGTCGACGTGGAGTCGGCCGGCTGGATCAAGAACTACGGTCTGCGGATCGTCGGCGGCGGACACCAGATGGAGCTGCCCTGGCCGGACCTCGCCGAAAATCCGAGCTTCCGCCTCGTCCGGACCCGGATGGACTTCGACGAGATCCTGGCCCGGCATGCCCAGAAGGCCGGTGCGCAACTGCTCGAACGGACGGCGGTCACCGACCCCGTACTCGACGAGCGGACCGGCCGGGTCGTCGGCGTACGGGCTCGGCCGGTCGACGACAAGGGCCGCAAGGTCGGCGAGACGTCGACCTACTCCGCGCCGATCGTCGGCGCGGCCGACGGCAACTCGGCACGGCTGCCGTTGGCGCTCGGGATGGCCAAGCGCGACGACCGGCCGATGGGCGTGGCCGTCCGGACCTACTACGAGAGCCCGCGGCACAACGACGACTGGCTCGAGTCGTGGCTGGAGCTGTGGGACGGCGAGCCCGGCAAGGGCAACCTGCTCCCCGGCTACGGCTGGATCTTCGGCGTCGGCGACGGCACCTGCAACATCGGCCTGGGGCTGCTCAACACGTCGGCCGCGTTCGGCAGCGTGGACTACAAGGAGCTGCTGCGTCGCTGGCTCGAGCACATGCCGGAGGCCTGGAGCTTCGACGAGTCCCATCGCACCAGCCCGATCCGCGGCGCCGCACTCCCGATGGGGTTCAACCGCAAGCCGCACTACACGCGCGGGCTCCTGCTGGTCGGCGACTCCGGCGGCATGGTCAACCCGTTCAACGGCGAGGGCATCGCGTACGCACTCGAGTCCGCCGAGATGGCCGCGGACGCGATCGTCCAGGCCCGGGCGCGACCCGCTCTCGAACGGGAACGCGCACTCCACGCCTACCCGGCCGCGCTCGACGCGAGGTACGGGGGCTACTACACACTCGGCCGCCTCTTCGTTCGCATGATCGGCAACCCGTCGGTGATGAAGGTGGCGACCGAACACGGACTGCATCACCCCCGGTTGATGCGGTTCACCCTCAAGCTGCTGGCCAACCTGACCGATCCGCGCGGCGGCGACGCCTCCGACCGGATCATCAACGCGCTGTCGAAGGTGACGCCGGCGGCCTGACCCGACCCAAGTGAATACGGCACCGCTCACTAGGATGACGAGCCGGCCCCAATGCCCGGCCCGAACCCATGCGGAGGGAGAAGGGAGCGCAACCCGACGTGGACCTCTATGTCCCGATACTCGCGCTCGGACTGCTGGCCGGCGGATTCGCCGTCTTCTCGGTCGTCGCGAGCTGGCTCACCGGACCCCGCCGCTACAACCGCGCCAGGCTCGACTCGTACGAGTGCGGCATCGAGCCCACCCCGCAGCCCGTCGGTGGCGGCCGGTTCCCGGTCAAGTACTTCATCACCGCGATGCTGTTCATCATCTTCGACGTCGAGATCATCTTCCTCTACCCGTTCGCGGTCGCCTTCGACGAGCTCGCCTGGTTCGGGCTCATCGAGATGCTGCTCTTCGTCGGCACCGTCTTCCTGGCCTACGCGTACGTCTGGCGACGCGGCGGCCTGGAGTGGGACTGAGGGCGAGAGGAGGGTAAGCCGTGGGTATCGAAGAGAAACTTCCCAGTGGAGTCCTGCTGTCGACCGTCGAGGGCGCGGCCGGCTACTTCCGGAAGGCGTCGCTGTGGCCCGCCACGTTCGGCCTGGCCTGTTGTGCCTTCGAGATGATGACGGCCGGGGCGCCCCGCTATGACCTGGCCCGGTTCGGCATGGAGGTCTTCCGGGCATCGCCTCGGCAGGCCGACCTGATGATCGTCGCCGGCCGGGTCAGCCAGAAGATGGCGCCGGTGCTCCGCCAGATCTACGACCAGATGACCAACCCCAAGTGGGTCCTCTCGATGGGCGTGTGCGCGAGCTCCGGCGGCATGTTCAACAACTACGCGATCGTCCAGGGCGTCGACCACGTCGTCCCCGTCGACATGTACCTCCCCGGCTGCCCGCCGCGACCCGAGATGCTGATCGACTCGATCCTCAAGCTGCACGACAAGATCCAGCACTCCAAGCTCGGCGAGAACCGCGCCGAGCAGATCGAGGAGCGTGAGCAGGCTGCTCTCACCGCGTCGACCACCTCGGACATGAAGGGTCTGCTGCGGTGACAGACAACCAGAGTGAGGACGCCGCACGGGGCCGCGACGACCTCCCCGCGACCCCGGAGTCGACCCAGCTCGAGGTCGTCGAGGTCCGGGAGGGCATGTTCGGCGCCGAGGACAGCGGCGACACGTCCGGGTACGGCCGGCTCCGGCGCACGATCGCGCTCCCGGGGCCGTCGTCGCGACCGTACGGCGGCTGGTTCGACGACGTCGCGGACAGTCTGGAGGCCGGCCTCGGCGACCTCGCCACGTCGGCGCCGGACGGACACCCGATCGAGAAGGTCGTCGTCGACCGTGGCGAGATCACGTTCTACATCCGGCGCAAGCACCTGCGTGCGGTCGCGCAGCTGCTTCGGGACGACCCGGCCCTGCGCTTCGAGTTCTGCAGCGGAGTGTCCGGCGTGCACTACCCGGGTGAGACCGGCCGCGAGCTGCATGCCGTCTATCACCTGCTGTCGATGACCCACAACCGCCGGATCCGACTCGAGGTGGCCGCGCCGGACGCCGATCCGCACATCCCGTCGGTGGTTCCGGTCTATCCGACCGCCGACTGGCACGAGCGCGAGACGTACGACTTCTTCGGCATCATCTTCGACGGCCACCCGGCGCTGACCCGGATCCAGATGCCCGACGACTGGCCGGGTCACCCGCAGCGCAAGGACTACCCCCTCGGTGGCATACCCGTGGAGTACAAGGGCGCCACCATCCCGCCGCCGGACGAGCGGAGGTCATACCGCTGATGAGCGATCCGTACGCGACCACGACCGAGTCGTCGGCCGGCACCGTCTACACCGTCACCGGTCAGGACTGGGACACCGTCGTCGCCGGAGTGTCCCAGGGCGACGAGGAGCATGTCGTCGTCAACATGGGCCCGCAGCACCCGTCGACCCACGGCGTGCTCCGGCT
>JALDXR010000457.1:0-3639 GCA_032154865.1 Nocardioidaceae bacterium | reverse complement strand
CCGAAGGCCGCGACATCTCCGGGAGAAACGTACGTGCCGGCGGGTCCGACGGTCCGCCGGGTCTCCAGGAGGTCGAAGGCGAGCACCGGCAGGCCGAACGCCATGTACTCCATCGCCTTGACCGGTGAGACCTCACTCTGCAGCGAGGTGTCGATACCGAGGTCGGCCGCCCCCAGGCAGCCGAAGACCGCCGCTTCGGACAGCCAGCCGGGCAGTGAGACCCACGGCTCCAGATCCCGATCACGGACCAGGTCGCGCATCGGCTCGAGGCATTCGCCGTCACCGAGCAACACGAATCCGATGTCGTCCCTCCCGAGATCCCGGACGACGCGCTCGATCATCCGGACCACGAGGTCGACCCGGTCCTGGCGGCCCATCTTGCCGATCCAGACGGCCAGGTGGCTGTGCCGCCGCCAGGAGGAGTCCGGATGCGCGCGGTCGACCCTGGCGAGGACCGGACCGTTACGGACGATCGAGACCCGGTCCGGTCGCCCACCGGCGACGATCATCCGGTCGCGCAGGTAGTCGTTGACACCGATGCTGTGGTCGACGCTGTGCTGGGTACGCCGCTCCAGCCAATGCAGAACCGGGGTGACGCCTCGTGGCGCGTTCGGGAAGCGGGCGGCGAACAGCTCCGGCATCAGGTCGCGCTGGTCGACCAGGACCCGGGCGCCGAGCCAGCGCGCGACCTTGGACAGCGGGAAGTAGACGTCCGGTGGCTGGCACACCTGCAAGACGTCGATCGGACCGCGGCGCCGCAGCCGGGCCATCACCAGCGCGGTCCACAGGAACGACGTGAGGTACTCACGCATGTGTCCGACCGGACCGCCCGGTTCAACGGGTGGTGGGTACTCGAGCAGGGTGAGCCCGGGGTCGTCGCGATAGGGCTGATTCACCTCGCCGGCCTGGCTGATCACCGTGACGCGGTAGCCGTACGCGAGCAGGTCGCGCAGCTGCTTGCGGAGGCGGGTGTCCTCGTACGCCGGAAGGTTCTCCACCACGATCGCGACGTGCGGCTGCTGCCGTGGTCCTGCCTCGGCTGTCGAGCGACGCGACCGGATCACGCCTGGACCTCGTGATCGGTGGGTGACAAGGTGCTGAAGCGCACCTCTCCGCTTTCCGCGGCCGGCCCCGTGATCGTCCAGACGCCCGACTCGCGGACCAACCGGGACGCCGCCCGGTCGCGCCACCAGCTCGCGACCTCCCGTGGCAGCGCCTGCCACATCCTCGGATCCTCGGCGAACTCGGCGAGCATCCCTTCCCAGGCAGCTTGCAGCTCGGAGTCGTCCGCATAGTCGGGGTGGGCGAGCACGAGGACCATCCCACCGCGCTGCCGGAGCTCGCCGGCCTTGCGACGCCACAGGTCGGGATCCGCGTCCCGCAGCACCCTGAATAGGGTGTGGTCCTGCGGCAGCGTGATGGGCAGCTCGACCTGGCTCTCGTTGAAGAACGGCCAGTACGTACAGCAGCCGCCGGGCTGGGGCTCGTACGGGTCGGTGTCGGTGTAGGACGAGTCGTAGTCGAACTCGAGCAGCGGCATGAGCTCCCAGTGCCGCTGGGTGGCCGGCGATCTGAATCCCACCGCCCGCCAGCGGTCGGCGGCCGCCCACATGGCCGGCAACCGCCTCGAAAGCATCCGCCTCGACGCCAGGTCCCGGCCGTCATGCCGCAACCCGTGGACCCCGATCTCGCAACCCTCGGACTTCAACGCCTGGACCACCTCTGGATCCACGTCGTAGCGCTCGGGAACGAAGTTCCACGAGGACCGGAATCCGTGCCGGCGTTCGGCGGCGCGCAGGAGCTCGCGATCCGTCACACCGGCGTCGGTCTCCACGTCATGGGTGAGCACCAGGGCCCACGCCTTGCCGCCGGGCCAGACATCGATCCACGGAACCGGGGCGCCGGCGATCGACGTCGACAGGCCGAATAGCCACTCGTACATGTCGTGCAGGCTGGTCTCGAGCGGCCACCGCGGGAAGTCGGGCACCTCCTGCTGCGCGGCGAAGATCTGCCGCAACTTGATCTGCAGCCGACGCGGGAGCAGCGGCCGGACCAGGTAGTACGTTCGCAGCATCGCCGATCGGGCCGCCCGTCCGACTCCCCGCCGGCCGAGGGTCGGGTAGCGCTCCGACCAGAGGTTGCGCATGACCTCGCCCGGGTCGAACGGCAGGAACACCGTGCCCTCGGTGCCTTCCCACACCGCCGCGACGCGATTGCCGTCCTGGTCGACGATGGAGTCCACCTGCCGCCAACCCTCGCCGAGATCCTTCAGCAGCTCGTCCGGGCCGACCGTTGCCACGTGAGCGGCGATCGTGAACCCGGCGAGCTGGAACTGGTCGGCCCTGGTCGCTTCCGTCTTCCCCGACCCGCCTCGCCACCACACCAGTTGCCGTACGTCCCCACCGAACGGTGTGGCCGGGCGCAGCACGCCCAAGCGTCCGTCCAGTCGCTCGACACCCAGGCCTCCGCTCCGCACGACGTACGGAACCCTGAAGTAGTCGAGGAAGGCGAACTCGTGCGACGACTCGAAGACCGCCGACGCGGATGCTGCCGACACGTCACAACCCCCGCTTCACGGCGAGGTACGGCAACAGGGCCAGCTCGTAGAGCCCTGGCAGCGGGTCGCGCAACGAGAAGACCGCCTCGGTGTCGACGTCGCGCAGCGTCTTCAAGTACTCCCGGGCCTTGACGTCGCCGGCCGCCATGTCACGCAAGGCGTTCGGCACGTCGGTGACGACCCGGATCCATCGGACGCCGGGTCGAGCCTGCTGTCGACGGACGGAAAGGCCGATCTGGTCGCGATAGAGCAGGTATGGGAAGTCCACACCGGCCGCCGGGCCTAGCGTGTGGTAGCCCCACGTACGCGCATTGACGTCGAGCAGCTTCCATTCGCCGTCGCGCTGATCATGCTTGTACTCGAGTTCGACGAGGCCGTAGAAGTCGATGGCCTTGAGGAACCGGGCCGACGGTTCGGCGAGCAACGGCAGGTCCACCGTCTCGACGAAGGTGCTGGATCGCCCGAAGTCGGAAGGGTGCTGGCGCCACCGGCGGACCGTCATGTCGGCGACCGACGCACCGTCCTTGAACAGCGCGCAGTAGGCGTACTGAGTGTCGCCCCGGCCCGGGACGAGCTCCTGGATCATCACCTCGCCCGGCGGGACGATGGCGGCTGCGCGGCGGTACGACTCGCGCAAGGTCGGCGCGTCATCGGCCCGCCACGCCTTCGCTCCGGTCACGTAGAAGAACTTCTCCTTCACGGCCGGCTTGATCACGACGGGCGCGTCGGTCGGGATCTGCGCCAGCTCGTCCTCGTCCTGCGGTATCCACGTTTTCGGAGTCGCGATCCCGAGCTCGGCGGCCAGGCGATAGGTCTCCCGCTTGTCCCAGACCGCCGACACCGACTCCCATCCTGGGGTCGGAATGCGAAAGCGCTCGGCGAGCCGATCACGGCTTCCGGCGATCGCGGCGACCATCTCGTCGCGGGTCGGGTAGACCACCCAGCCGTCGAGCGACATCGAGTCCACGGCCCGGATCAGAGCGTCCACGGTGCCTTCGGCGGTGCGCAGGTCGGCTACCCGTACCCGTCGACCGACATAACGCGACGCAGCGGCGATGGAGTGCTCATCGTCGAGCACGCAC
>JALDXR010000456.1:0-3639 GCA_032154865.1 Nocardioidaceae bacterium | reverse complement strand
ATCGCCGCCCATCTCGCGGCCTTCTTGGCCCATGGCAGTGCGCCGCCCGTGGGCGTGACGGTGTTCGCCGAGGGCGAGGAGGAGGTCGGCTCGGACTCGCTCTCGACCATCCTGCGTGAGCACCGCGACCTGCTGGCCGCCGACGTCATCGTCATCGCCGACTCGGGCAACTGGGACATCGGGGTTCCGGCGCTGACGACGTCATTGCGCGGCATCGCCGAGGCCTTCGTCGAAGTCCGTACTCTCGAGCACGCCGTGCACCAGGGCATGTTCGGCGGCGCGATCCCCGACGCCCTGATGGTGCTGATCCGGCTGCTCGGGAGCCTCCACGACGACCGTGGTGAGGTCGCAATCGAAGGGCTGCATCGCGGCCCGGCCGCCGAGCTGACCTATCCGGAGGATCGGCTGCGGGCCGAGGCGAGTGCGGTGGACGGCCTGGAGCTGGTCGGCCGCGGCTCCCTGGTCGAGCGGATGTGGACCCGGCCGTCCGTGACGGTGCTCGCCATCGACGCGCCGCCGCTCTCCAAGGCGTCCAACACGCTGGTGCCTGTCGCGCGGGCCAAGGTGAGCCTCCGCGTCGCGCCCGGCGAGGATGCCGCCGAAGCGCAACGGAAGCTGTGCCGCCACCTGGAGGAGAACGTCCCGTGGGGCGCGCAGATGCGGGTGACGCCGGACAAGCTCGGGCAGCCGTTCGCGATCGACGCCAACGGACCCGCCTACGACGCCGCCCGCGCGGCCTTCAAGGACGCCTGGGACGGGGTCGAGCCCGTGGACATCGGCGTCGGCGGCTCGATCCCGTTCATCGCGGAGTTCGCCGAGACCTATCCCGACGCATCCATCCTGGTCACCGGCGTCGAGGACCCCGACACCCGCGCCCACGGGCCCAACGAGGGGCTGCACTTGGCCGAGTTCGAGCGGGTCTGCGTCGCCGAGGCGCTGCTCCTCGACCGGCTCGCCAAGCTCTGACCTGCGTACGGGCACGGGTGCCGCCCGAGAGTTGGTGCGAGATTGCGCCAACTCTCGGCGGAACCCGCAGTTTTGCGCCAACTCTCGCGTTCGGCGGCGACGCCGGGCGGCGAAGGTGACCTGGCCGCCTCCGACCCCAAGAAGCGACGTGCACTGTGCAGTCGCTGCGCAAGAGGTGTGGTGCCGGTACGTACACTGAGCTAGTGGCTCGCGTAGATGGTCGGCTCGGCGACCACCCGCACGACGACATCGCTCGGGACGCTTGTGGCGTTTTCGGCGTTTGGGCGCCGGGTGAAGAGGTCGGCAAGCTCACCTACTTCGGTCTCTACGCCCTGCAGCATCGCGGCCAGGAGTCGGCCGGCATCGCGGTCAGCAACGGCGAGCAGATCCTCGTCTACAAGGACATGGGTCTGGTGTCCCAGGTCTTCGACGAGCCTGCGCTCGAGTCCTTGCAGGGTCACCTCGCGATCGGCCACACCCGCTACTCGACGACGGGCGCCAGCGTCTGGGAGAACGCGCAACCCACCTTCCGCCCGACGTCGACCGGGTCGATCGCCCTCGCCCACAACGGCAACCTCACCAACACCTACGAGCTGGCCGAGCTCGCCGAGCGTCGCGCTGCCGAGTCCGGTGAGCTGGAGCTCGGCCAGCGGCCGCACGACGCGGTGACGACCGACACCGGCGTCATGACAGCCCTGATGGCGTCCTACACCGATCGGAGTCTCGAGGATGCCGCCGTCGAGGCGCTCCGCCAGCTGCGTGGTGCGTTCTGCCTCGTCTTCATGGACCAGGGCACGCTCTACGCCGCCCGCGATCCCCAGGGCCTCCATCCACTCGTGCTCGGCCGCCTCGCCAACGGCTGGCTGGTCGCGAGCGAGACAGCGGCACTCGACATCGTGGGCGGGGAGTACGTGCGCGAGGTCGAGCCGGGTGAGCTGATCGCGATCGACGAACACGGCCTGCGCAGTCGCCGCTTCGCCACGGCCGACCCGAAGGGGTGCCTGTTCGAGTTCGTCTACCTGGCCCGTCCGGACACCCGGATCAGCGACCAGCGGATCCACTCGGTCCGGGTCGACATCGGCCGCCGGTTGGCCCGCCAGCATCCGGTCGACGCCGACCTGGTGATCCCGGTGCCGGAGTCGGGCACACCCGCGGCGATCGGGTACGCCGAGGAGAGCGGCATCGCCTACGGCCAGGGTTTCGTCAAGAACTCGTACGTCGGGCGCACCTTCATCGAGCCGAGCCAGACGATCCGGCAGCTCGGCATCAAGCTCAAGCTCAACCCGTTGCGCGACGTCATCGAGGGCAAGCGGCTCGTGGTCGTCGACGACACCATCGTGCGCGGCAATACCCAGCGGGCGCTGGTGCGCATGCTGCGCGACGCCGGTGCCGCCGAGGTCCACATCCGGATCTCGTCGCCGCCGATCAAGTGGCCCTGCTTCTACGGCATCGATTTCGCCACCCGTGAGGAGCTCGTCGCCGCCGACACCTCGGTCGACGAGATCTGTCGTTCGATCGGAGCCGACTCGCTGGGCTACGTCTCCCTCGACGAGCTGGTCGCGGCCACGAAGCAGCCGGCCAGCCGGCTCTGTCACGCGTGTTTCGACGGGGTCTACCCGGTCGCCCTGCCGCACGAGGACCGACTGGGCAAGAACCTCCTCGAGGTGGTCGCCACGTGAGCCAATCCCCGGGTATGGGTGTTGGGACATGAACGCTTCGGAAGGTGGCGCCAGCTACGCCTCGGCCGGAGTATCCCTCGAAGCCGGCGACCGGGCCGTCGAACTCATGCGGTCCTGGGTCGCCAAGGCCAGTCGCCCCGAGGTCGTCGGCGGCATCGGCGGCTTCGCCGGACTCTTCGATGCCTCGGCACTGAAGTCGTACGACCGGCCGCTGCTCGCCACGTCGGCCGACGGCGTCGGCACCAAGGTCGCGATCGCGCAGGCCATGGACCGCCATGACACGATCGGCTTCGACCTGGTCGGGATGCTGGTGGACGACCTGGTGGTCGTCGGCGCCGAGCCGCTGTTCCTCACCGACTACATCGCCTGCGGCCAGGTCGTACCCGAGCGGATCGCCGCCATCGTCAGCGGCGTCGCCGAGGCCTGCGCCGCCGTCGGATGCGCGCTGCTCGGCGGCGAGACCGCGGAGCATCCGGGCCTGCTCGAGCCCCATGAGTACGACCTGGCCGGATCGACCACCGGAGTCGTCGAGGCCGCCGACGCGCTCGGGCCGGACCGGGTCCGCAGTGGCGATCTCGTCGTCGCGATGGGCTCGTCCGGGCTGCACTCCAACGGCTACTCCCTGGCCCGGCACGTGTTTTTCGAGCGGGCGGCGTGGCAGCTCGACCGGCACGTCGACGAGCTCGGCCGCACACTCGGCGAGGAGCTCCTCGAGCCGACCCGGCTCTACACCCGGGCCTGTCTCGCGGCGGCCCGGGACCGTGACGTCCACGCCTACGCGCACGTCACGGGCGGCGGGCTGGCCGCGAATCTGGCCCGCGTGGTGCCGCCGAACCTGTCGGTGACGATCGACCGGTCGACCTGGCGACCGCAGCCCGTCTTCGACCTGATCGGACGGCTCGGCCAGGTCGACGCCGACGATCTGGACCGGACCTTCAACCTGGGGGTCGGGATGGTCGCCGTGGCTCCTCCCGACGCGGCCGATCGCCTGCTG
>JALDXR010000455.1:0-3654 GCA_032154865.1 Nocardioidaceae bacterium | reverse complement strand
GCGAACCGGTGGAACGAACTGTTCAACCTGGCCAAGCTCATCGCCGACACCGAGATCGTCCCCAAACCGCTCCGCAGACGGCCAGACGCCATCTTCGCCGTCATGGCCCGCGCCGAGGAAGCCGGGATCTCCCCGCTGACCGGTGTGCAGAACATCGACATCATCGAAGGCCGCACCGCCCCGTCGGCCATGTTGCAGCGGGCGATGATCCAAGAGGCCGGGCACATCCTGGTGTGGCGCCGCACCGACAACGAAGCCGCCGTCCTGTACGGGCGGCGGCGTGACAACGGCGCCGACTACGAGGCGTCGTTCACCATCGCCGATGCCCGCCTGATGAAGCTGACCGGGAAGGGCAACTACGAGCGGATGCCCAAAGCGATGCTGATGGCCCGCGTCACGTCCCTGTTGGCCCGCGCCTTGTTCGCGGATGTCGTGCTGGGCATGGAGTACACCCCGGAGGAGTTGGGGGCGGTCGGCCCGTACGCGGCGATCGACTTGGATTACGACCCCGACTCGGACCGGCACATGGTCGTCGACCCGGAGACCGGCGAGATCCTCTCCGCCGCGGAGACGGTCGTCGCGGTGCACGATGCCGACGACGAGTTGGACCGGGATCTGCTCGATGCCGCCGGTCTCGCCCCCGAGGACCCTGAGGATCTCGGTGTGGCCCGGTTCGACGAGGTCGACGAACCGCGGATCGCATCCGACCTGGACGACGTCCACGACGACATCGACGACCGGCGCGCCCGTGGGTGACTTCTACGACGTGGCCCAGCTGCGCCGCACCCAGCTCAACCATGCCAGCAAAGTCATCAGCGAACTACGCAGCGAGGTCGCCCGCCTGACCGGTGAACTGGCCGGCGCAGACCAGACGATCATCGATCTGATCGACGAGCTCGACGACGCCCGCGCCGAGATCGCCGACCTGGAACGCAAGGCCCAATGATCCGCCGCGCCCTGTACGTCGTGGCCCTGGTCGCCGGCTGCGCCGGCTGCACCCCGCACCAGCTCGACCTGTGGGTTGCCTGGCATGCCGACGACCCGTCCGCCGCCGTCGCCTACGCCAACCGGCCGGAGGTGCAAGACCAGTTACAGGCTGGGACCGGAGCTGCAACGGAACAGGGCTCGGTGTGGGACGACCTGGCGTGGTGCGAGTCCGGTGGTGACTGGGGGTACAACGGCGGGTCCGGTTACGACGGCGGGCTGCAATTCCACCCCGACACGTGGCGGGCATACGGGGGCGAGGAGTTTGCCTCGCACGCTTACAACGCCAGCCGGGCGCAGCAGATCGTCGTCGCCGAGCGTGTCTTGGCGGATGTCGGCTGGGGTGCGTGGCCGGCATGCTCGAGGAAGCTCGGCCTGCGGTGACGGAGTGGGGATCGCTCGAGGTGGCGGAAGCGGCCGGCCTGGCCTACCAGACCCTGCACCGGTGGTGTGCTGCGGGTGCCGTCACACCGTCGATCGACAACGGTGGTGGGATAGGCCGGCCACGCAAATGGTCCGATCTCGACCGGGAAGCCCTCACCGACATCGCTCAGGTGGTGGAGGATCTGCGCCGTCTGGATCTGCCGATGTCGGTCGAGCTCGTCGCCCGCCTGTGGGACGCCTGCCACGACGACCCCGAGGCCGACGTGGTGGAGATCGACGCCGGCACCGTCACGGTCACCGTTGACCGCCGCGACCGCCGCGCCGTCCAGGCGAGGCGCCGTGATGTCCTTGTCCGCCGCGGGCTGGAGGGGTAGATGGATGGCCGGTCCGCGCTGGGTCCGTCTGGACGTCGACTACTTCAGGAACCCGAAGATTGTCGGGCTCTCACCACCGGCGACCCTGCTACATCTGGCATCGATCTGCTGGTCCGGGTCGCAGCTCACCGACGGACAGATCCACGCCGCCGCCATGCGGTCGCTGATGGCCAACGCCAAGGCCCGACCACGGCACCTGGACGAACTGTTGGCGCATCGCCTGTTGTACGAGATCGACGGCGACTACGTGATCCACGACTACACGGCGATGCAGGAATCGCGGGCAGAAGTGGAACGGAAACGTCGGCTGAAAGCGGAACGGATGGCGCGTTGGCGGGACGGTCGGGGCGACAGTTGAGACGCGGTTGTAGTGCGTCTACATCGTTCGTGGGTTTGGGGTGTGTAGACGCGCCTGTAGCCCTTGCTAGGGGAGACGCGCCTGTAGCCCTCGCGAGACCTAGACCCAGACCCAGACTCTTACTTACATCTCTTAGACACTTACGTGGGGTGTGCCCACGACGGCGATCAGGACGGCTGACGCCATGACGATCCCGACCCCGGCCGCCCATCCCCGCCAGTGTCTCGTCTGCCACGGCACCGGATGGCAGCCAGGCCCACCCATCGGCTCCCAACACCACGGCAAGAGCTTCGACTACGAGACCCTCCAACCCTGCGGCCACGTCTGGTGGGACGACGACCCAGACGTCGACGACTACGGCCTGAACCGGACCATCCCGATCACATTCGACCAGTACTATGCACGGCTCCAAGCCCGCCACGCTCGAGGCGCACCCGGTGCCGATGTCGAGCTCGACGGCTGGACCCGCGCCAACACCATCGACTGGCTCAACCCATGACACCAGCACCAGGAATGGAACCGCAGATCAATTCCCCGACGCGCTTCCGCGTGAAAGTGCGCGAGGCGTGGCGCGAACGCGAATACGTGATCGAGGCCAACACCCGCGACGCCGCCTGGCAGCGCGTCGCCCACGATCGCGCCGACATGGAGCCGGACCGTGTGAGGGACTACGCCGAGCAGGTGTATTGGGCGGCCACCGATGGAAACTGAACCGCAGTCCGATTCCGCGCTGGCCCGGTCGATGTACCGCGCCGGATATCTCGCCGGATGGACCGATTGCGATGACGACCGCGGACTCCATCCCGACCTGACCGACGTCGAGGTGGAGACGATGGTGATGGCCTACCGGATGGTGACGTTGCCGATCGTCACGAGCGCCGCCGAGCTTGACGCCGCCATCGCTCAGACGGTGGAGCGAGTGAATCGGGGGGACGCGCCCGATGCCTGAGGGGACAATGGAACCGCAGTTCGATTCCGAGGACATCCCATCGTCCACGCCGTGCGACGGATGCGGCAAGCCCGCGACGTGGATCTACGACGACGGGGAGGGCAACGCGTACACCCTGTGCGACACGTGCTACGTGGAGGCCGACCTTGGAAACTGAACCGCAGTTCGTTTCCCTGTCGCGATGTCCGAAATGTGGCGGGCCGATGTTCGTCGTCACCCGTGGCGGCGTGCCGACGTGGATCGAATGTCCGGTCGATCGGCTCCGAGTTGAGTGGTGCGAGGAGTGCGAAGCCAACGCCGATTGCCCGCGGTGTCGACACCGCGTGACCGGCACCGAACGCGTCGCACCGAACGGTGCCCGCGACTGTCCCGAGTGTCTATGCCCCGACCATCGGAGGGACTGAGGAATGGAACCGCAGTTCGATTGCGACGTGACCGGATGCGACCGCGAGGCCGACTGGGCGTACATCGGCGAGTCCGGCGACCTCTACGTGTGCGACGAGCACTACCTACCGAGCGACCTGCACTTCACGCGTCGCGTGCCGATCGTCAGGACCGCCGCCGACCTCGACGCCGCCATCGCTCAGACCGTGGATCGAGTGAAT
>JALDXR010000049.1:0-12589 GCA_032154865.1 Nocardioidaceae bacterium | reverse complement strand
ACCATCTCGTCGCGGGTCGGGTAGACCACCCAGCCTTCGAGCGACATCGAGTCCACGGCCCGGATCAGAGCGTCCACGGTGCCCCCGGCGGTGCGCAGGTCGGCTACCCGGACCCGTCGACCGACATAACGCGACGCGGCGGCGATGGAGTGCTCATCGTCGAGCACGCACACCGGCACCCCGCGGCGGCCGAGGCTCCGCGCGATGCCCAACCCTTGGTAGTCACCCCCGAGGACGACCGCACCGATCGCGGCCGACTGAGCCGCCGAGTCGCGTCGCCTCATTCCGCGGCCCCGCTCGACTCCTGAAGTCGCGCACCGTTGAGCTTCGACGCCGTGGCCGAGCCGTTGACTCGCTTTGCGCCGTTGACCGGCTGGGCGCCGTTGACCCGCTTCCCGGTGACCACTTGGGTCAACGACTCGGCGCCGAACCAGCCACCCGCCACGAACCGCATGATGGGTCCCCAGCTGTACGCGGCAGTGGCTCCCAGGAAGTGCAGGCCCGGGACCGAGGACTCCATCCCCTTGCCCAGCACCGGATAGCCGTCGACGCGGCGAATCTGGAGCAGCAGGTCCCGGGACAGGAACTCGTAACGAGCGATGTCGATCTGGTATCCCGTGCCGAAGAGCACGTGATCGTAGCTCTCCGTCCGGCCCGTGTTGAAGTCGACGGCGACGTGCGAGTTCTCGCGACGCAGCTTCGTCACGGTTCGCCCGAGATGAACCGGGACGCCGTCGAGTCGTGGCTTCAACCAGGCCGCCCCCGCAGGACGGATAGCGCGGGCCGCCATCGGCTCCTGGGCCGACCGAGGGAATCGGCGGAAGAGCTCCGGGACAGCGACGATGCGGGACAGACCGAGCGGTCCGACATCGGTCGGCGCATAGAACAACGGCTTCATCCGACCGAGCCGCTTCTGGTACTTCCCACCGTTGAGCCAGTGCACCTGCGGCGCGCGTACGGCGACGCTCACCTCGGCCCCGGACTCGTGCAACAGGGCCGCTGACTCCAAGGCGCTCTGGCCGCCGCCGACCACGAGGACCCGCGACGAGGTCCAGTCGCTGAAGTCCGAGTGATCCGCGGAGTGCGAGACCAGACTGGGTGGCAGGTCGGCCCCGACCTCCGGACGCCGCGGGAAGTCGGCGATCCCGGCGGCGACGACGACCCGATTCGCCCGGAGCGGCTCGCCGGCGTCGAAGGTGAGCACGAACGCGTCTGACTCGCGATCTACCCGCTCCACCCGGCGACGGTCGACGTCGGGCGCGACCCGGCTGGCCACCCAGTCGCCGTAGTCCAGGAAGTCCTGGAGCGGGAACGGCTTCTTCGGTGACTTGGCCGTATCGGCGCTGTACGAGTCCATCGACAGCGGGCCTTCGTACTCCGCGATGCAGGTCGCCGTCTCGTTCGAGCGAAGCAGCATTCCCTTGGGCATCGTCCGCCAGAACGACATCGGCTCCCCGATGATCCGGCACTCCGCGCCCGCCCGGCGTAGATGAGCGGCCGCCGCCAATCCGTGCGGCCCAGCCCCGATGATGGCGATGTCGGTAACGTCCATGACTCCCCGTATCCCTCTCTCTCGCGCCGCATATAGAGCGCCCGATGGGTGGCCTGCGGCATGGCCACCCGGACTGGTGAACCTCAACGGATCACTGGGCGAAGGCCATCGCCTCCTTGACCGTCTTGATCCGAACCCCTTGCGGCGCGGACTGCCGCAGCCAATCCACGAAGTTGCGCAGAGCGACGTTGTCGACCGGCCGATAGCCGGCCATGCACGAGTTGTACCCGGTCGTGTTTCGGAAGCAGACCTTGTGGAACAGAAGCTGCAGCCAGCCACCGCCGTGCGAATCCGCCGCGGTGACCGCGCTCTTCATCCACTGCAGCGTCATCGGCCCGTTGTTCGTCGTCCCGAGGGCACCGGTCGCGAACGGATCGAACGGCGGCAGCGTCTCGGCGTAGTGCGGCCCCTCCACGAGGACGTTCCCGCCGGTCCGAGCGGACTGGTATCCACACCCCTGCACGATGGCTTCCACCTGCGGGTTGTAGGCCGCCTCCGGGTAGGCGAAGCTGACCGCGTTGAAGCCCCGCTGGATCAGTCGCGCCCGGTCGTTGCACACCTGACGGGTGGCCTCGGCGCCGGTGGCGTTCACGAGGTTCACGTGGTCGAGCGTGTGGCCACCGACCTCGTTGCCGCGATTGCGGATCGTCGTGAGCTGGTTCCAGGTCACCGCGCCGGCCTCGCGATTGTCGATCGCACCGGTGTTGATGAAGAAGGTGCCGTGGACGTTTCGCGGACTGAGGATGTCGGTCACCGTGCGGTACTGCGAGTCCAGCCCGTCGTCGAAGGTCAGCGACACGAGCGTCGGCCGTGGTGGAAGCACCGGTTGCGTCGGGGCGCCCATCACACTGCGAACCGTTTTGACACTGACGTCGGGTTGCGTCTTCAGCCAGGCGAGGAAGCTCGCGAGGACCGCGTCGTCGATCGGCCGGAAGGTGCCCATGCAGTTCGCGTAGTCCGGGTCACCCTGGTGACAGACCCGGTTGAACGCGATCGGCAGCCAGCCACCGCCGGTGGCCGCGGCCGTCGTGACCGCGTCCTGAAGCTGCGCCTGCGTGATCGGGCCGGGCGGTTCGTTCACCGTGTGCACGGCGAAGGCATTGGCCGGCGGAAGGCTCTCGGCGTACGGCGGGGTCGGGCCGCCGAGACCACCCGAGACCCGGCCGGCCCGATAGCCGCAGTTGCGGACGATGGCCTGCGCCGCCGCATCGGTCGCAGCCTCCGGGTACGCGAACGTCTGAGGGTCGTATCCGAGCTGAGCCAGCCGCTGGCGATCGCCGCACACCTGGTCCTGCTTGTACGCCAGATCCGCCGCCGGATCGGGGTCGTAGGTCACCGTGAGGTTCTTGTGCTCCTTGCCCATGCCGCCGATCTCGTGGCCGTCCCGGTAGAGCGCGTCGAGCTGCCACGACGCCATGAAGCCGGTGGCCCGGTTGTCGACCCAGCTGCTCGCGACGTAGAACGTCCCCTTGACGCCGGCCTGGTTCAGTACAGGCCGGGCATAGTCGTACTGACTGGCGAATCCGTCATTGAATGTCAGCGACACGATCGTCGGCGGTGCCGCCTGTGCCGGTTGGCTTATCGGAACCAGCAGACCGGCGGCCAGCCCGACGCCGAGCACGATCCTTGACGTTCTTCGAGTGAATTGACGTTGGTGCGGCATTCTGGTTTCCCTCGTTAGGTGAGCCGGGCTTGGACCGGCTCCGGCGGCTTCGGCCGACGATCCGGAAGGTCGGCGTCGGCTCGGATTCTTCGGGCGGATTGGTCTTGCGACCGGGATCGTTGACAACACATCCGGCGAGTCTCGACTCGACGTGGGCAAGCGCGCGTACGGCTGACGACGCGTCTGCCCGCCGGCCTCGCCGGAGGTCGACCACGAGCAGGGTGAGATCGGCCTGTTCGGCCAGAATCGCGGTATCCGCAGCGCCGAGCACCGACGGTCCCTCGATCAGCACTACTTCGGTCTTCTGACGCAGTTCGTCGAGTACGTCGGTGAGCCGGTCGATGTTGATCGCGGGCAGCGGCGCCTTGGTGGATCCGCCCGCCGGGATGACGTGCAGGTCGTCGATGTCCGTCGCACGCAGGGCTTCGGCGAGCGTCGCCTCGTCACGCAGGAGCTCGTGCAGTCCGGGCCGCTGCATGACGCCGGCCTGCACGCACATCGCCATGTCGTGGGGGTTGGCGGAGATCACGACTGTGTCCTTGCCGGCAGCCGCCAAGGACACCGCCAGGTTGAGCGTCACCGTGGTCTTGCCCGCGCCCGCGGTGGGGCTCGTGATCATGACGCTTCGGCCGTCGTAGTGCTGGAGCAGCGACAGCAGCCTCGCGGTCAGATGGCCGTACGCCTGCGCACCTGCCGTGGCCTGCATCGAGCCGACGACGATCCGCTCCCCTGGGGAAGCGGGCAGTGTCGGAATGGATGCCAGCACGGGGAGCCCGGTCTGGACCTCGACGTCGGCGATGTCCCGCAGTCGTGGCGACAGCCGGTCCCAGGCGTACGCGATGGCGATCCCCAGACCGAGACCGACCATGATGCCGAGGGCAAGGATGAGATAGAGGTTCGGCCTGGTGGGCTCGGTCGGCAACGACGGCGGGCTGATGATCTGCGCGACATCGGAGCGCGGGCCGTTGCGGTAGTCCACGTAGGCCCGAGTGAAGACCTGGGCCCCCTCGAGAGCCGCCTCGGGTGTGGCGGCGGAGTAGCTGAACTCGAGCACGTTGGTGTCCACCGGAACCTCGACCTGCAGGTTCTCCTCGGCGGCGTCGGTGGGGAGGTCAAGCTCCTCGGCCGCGGACTGCGCGACCGTCCCGGACACGGCGATCTCTCGCTCGGTGCCCATGTCGGGCGGCAGTGGAGTTCCGCCACCCCGGACTCGCTCCGGTTGGACCACGACCCGGGCGTCGGACACGTAGGGCGCGTCGCGCGTCAACGTGACGCCGACGGCGCCCGCGATCGTCAAGATCGTGACGGCGACTATGAGCAGCGCGTACGTGCGCAGCAGCCCAGCCGGCTTCGATTCAGCCTGCATGCTGATTCCTCCCCTGAAGGACGTTGTTACTGTGCGCCGAGTCGCGATGGATGGCAGTCGGCTGCCGGGATCTGCCGGCATCCGGTCCGTGTTCCGGTGGATCTCCTCTGCTTCTTCCGGCAACGGTCAATGCCAGCAGTGCGAAGAAGCAGTCCGCAGCTCCGCGGTAGGTCAGGTGTGGATCGAAGACCATCAGCCCGACGATCACGATCAGCGCGACGAGGGTCGCGAGGGCCGCCACCTGTGTGTAGGTCGCACCGATCCGCAACTGCGTGGAGGACAGCCGGTAGGTGACGGCGACGAAGTAGACGAAGGCGAGCAGCAGGGGAATGCCGCCGCCCCACAGCAGCCAGGTGTAGCCGCTTTCGATCCACACGAACCCGGTGATCTCGTGGTTGAGCGGAATGCGGGCCGACGGGCGGACACCCAGCAGCATGTTCGGTCCGGTCCCCAGCTGGGGCCAGAAGTAGGTCTCGAGGTTGTGCAGGCGGCCGAGCCAGCTGGTGGGCAGCCCGTGCACCGAGGCGAACCCCTGCAGACGAGTGGACACGACCGGCCACATGGCCACGATCGCGAACGCCAGCACCAGAGGCATCGCCATCAGGAACCGGATCTTGCGGAGGACTACCGTCACGGCGACGATGGCGATCAGTAGCCCGATCGCCGTCGAGAACTCGCCCGCCGCGAAGACGCCGACCACGAAGAGACCTGCGGCCGCGGCGTACAGCGCGGCGTACGACCCGTATTCCCGGCCCTTGCGCCAGAACATTCCCAGCGCGATCACGAGGTTGAAGATCATCAGGTCGGCCGTCGCGGCGGGCAGCGTGAGTGTCGAGCTCGCCCGCGGCCCACCGGACAGCGTCTCCTCGTGCCCCTCCGGGACGTACAGGCTCATCGGCCCGGTGTCGATGCCGATCACGCCGACGACCTGAAGGATGCCGATCACCGCGACGATCACCGCCGCGACGATGGAGATCTGCAGGCAGCGATGGATGTGCTCCTGGGTCTTGACCGTCATACGCACCAGCGCATAGACGCCGAGGAACTTCCAGAGCACCAAGGCATAGCTGACGTCGTCGCCGGTCAGGTGCTTCCCTCGGGCCAGTAGCCAGACGACCGGGATGATCGAGCTCGTGACCGCCATCGCCACGAACGCCTTCTCGACCGGGTGCAGGGTGATCCGGAACGTTCGGCTGGCCGGCCATCGGAGAAGTGCACGTGAGACCAGGACGCCGGCGAGGAAGAGGGCCAGCACCTCGTTCGGCCGCAACAGCGGGAACACCTCGCCCCGGTCGATCCCGGCGACCAGTGGCGTGATCCCGATGATGAGGTACGCCGCCACGTGCGGACGGGCCCATACCAGCGCGCCCAGAGCGGCGACGATCAGCGCGCCCGCCGCCGCCAGGGGGAGGACGGCGACCAGCGCGCCGGCCCCGACAGCGGCGACCACGGCCAGTGCACCACCGGCGGACACCTGCGTGAGCCGAATCGCCTGACTGCTCATGGCCGGTCCCCGATCTCCGCGCCCCGCGGCTGGCCCAGGCCGCGCACCCCGCCCAGCACCCAGGCGAGCTCGGGCGTACGCATCAGCCGCTGGGTCACCGCGAAGACCGCGAGCCCGGCGATGCAGGCGGCGGCCAGGCCCACGATGGCCTGGACATGTCCCGGATCGTCGCCGGTCAGCAGCGCCACGACCAGCGCGGCCGTGCCCGTGAAGGCCGCTGAACCGACCAGGATCCGGATGATCGAGGGCATCAGCCGTTCGGTGCCCGGCTCGAGTGTGCGCTCGACCCAGGCGACCAGCAGGGCGGCGCCGAGCAGGTTCGCCACGGCGAAGACGGCACCGAGCACCGCGAGCGTGGATCGGCCGTCGACGGTGAAGGCGAGTCCGAAGAACGCCAGGCACACCGCGGCCTGGATCGCCATCGCCCGCAACGGCGTACGCGCATCGTGTCTCGCGTACGAGGCCTGGGTCGCGAGGAAGAAGACCGACTCGCCGATCAGTCCGACCGACACCGACGCGAGGGCGACGGCGACGAGGCCGGTCGCTTCGGCCGTATCCATCCGGCCGACGGCGACGACATCAGCGATCGGACCGGCGAGGACGATGTAGCCGCAGGCGGCCGGCACTGTGAAGAAGAGCACCAGCCCGATCCCGCGCCGGAACGTGTCGGTGAACGCGCGCTCATGACCGTCGTGGTGGAGCCGCGAAAGCCTGGGCAGCAACGACAACGCGACCGGCGTCGCCGCGACCGCGATGGGCAGTGCGAAGAAGTTGATCGCGATCTGCATCGCCACGATGCCGCCCTCGAGCCGGGAGGCGATCAGGAACAGGAAGAGGACCTGCAGGGCGATCAGTCCCGACTGCAGCAAGGCTCTGACGGCCTTGCGTACGACGGCGAGGACCTCGGGGTCACGCCAGCCGGCCAGCGGACGCAACGTCACGCCGGCCCGGTGCGCTCCCCACCACTGCACACTCATGTGCACGGCAACCGCGGCCGTCGAGCCGAGGCCGAGGAACAGCAATTCGCCGGCGGTCCCCTCGCTGGCGCCCTCCCCGGCGACGAAGAAGACCTGGAACAGAATGAGTACGGCGATCAGGACGCAGTTCTCGATCGCCGGGGCGGCGGCGGTCAGGACGAATCGATGCCGGGCGTTCATCGCGGCCGCCGAGACGCCGACCACGACGTATCCGAAGACCTGCGGGATCATCAGCAGGATCAGCAGCTGGGTGAGCCTCGCCTGATCGGCGCCGGCCGACCCTTCCAGACCGATCGAGGCCAGCCGCAGTGCTTCGGGCAGGACGACGACGGCGATCGGCGTGACGATCAGTACGACGAGGAGGGCGAAGCCCAGCAGCCCGCCGGACACCCGGGCGGTCGCGCGAAAGTCGTTGCGCTCCAGATGTGCCACCAGCGACGGGACCAGCAGGGTGGAGAAGAGCGAGCCGGCGAGGAACCCGTAGTAGATCAGGTTGGGCAACGTGTTGGTGAGCTGAAAGCTGTTGCCGAGCACGGTCGGTCCGAGGATCGCGGCGATCAACAGGACCCGAACCACCCCGGTGACCCGGCTGACCGCCGTCCATCCCCCGATCCGGAGGGAGTCCCGCGCGGCGGCGGTCCCACTCGTCAGCTCGTGCTCCTGTGGTGGCTCGTCGTCGACAGTGGACGGACTCGTCCGAGCAGCGCCCATCGGGCTGCTCCCCCGAGCGGAACTCTCGTCCAGTCGGTGCCTGGCCGGTCCTCGAACGGGTCCGGCCGGGACGGATGCGGTACGCGGATCCCGACCGTGGCGGGTCAGGCTCCGGCGCGGTGATCGGTGGCGGCCGGTCGCCCGATGGGACCGTTGGCGCTGGAAGCTGAGTGCGGTGGGCACCAGCAGTACGGCGGCGATCAAGAGGAGCCGAACCGTACCCGTGACTCGGCTGATCGCCGTCCATCCCCCGAGGCGGATGGAGTCACGGGCGGTCGTTGTCCCACTCGCGGGCTCCTGCTCCCGCGGGGCGCCGGCGGCCGCGATGAAGGGACTTCCCCGAGGTGCACTCATCGAGCTGATCCCCCCAGAAGCGCGATCGGCGTTTTCGCCAGGATCCGCAGATCCAGCCAGATGCTGCGGCGCTCGACGTACTGAACATCCAGTTCCAGGCCCTGCAACATGGTCAGGCGATTGCGTCCACCCACCTGCCAGAGCCCGGTCAGCCCGGGGAGCACCTCGAGTCGCCGGTAGGCCCACGCCGGGAACATCCGCAGCTCCCAGGGCAACGACGGCCGCGGACCGACCAGGGACATCTCGCCTCGCAGCACGTTGAACAGCTGCGGCAGCTCGTCGAGGCTGAGCTTGCGCAGAGCGCGGCCCACCGCCGTGATCCGGGGATCGTTGTGCAGCTTGAACAATCCGTCCTGCTGGGTCGCCGCCCCGTTGAGCAGGTCCTTCACGTAGGCCCGGTGCATCTCGTCAGAGGCCCGGTGCTTCATGGTCCGGAACTTCAGCATCACGAACTCACGACCGCCCGCACCGATCCGGGTCTGCCGGAACAGCACGGGTCCGGTGCTGGTGACGCGGATCGACATCGCGATCAGCAGGAGCAACGGAGCGGTGATGAAGAGCGCGAAGACGGCGATCGTCGCGTCGAGGGCTCGTTTGCTCCACGTCGTGCGGACGGTGATCGCGGTGGCTTGGTGCGTCATGGTCGGCCAGCGTCCTCCTTGAGCTGGCTCGTGGCAGCGAGCCGGGACCTCGAGGCGGAGTCGGTCTGGTCGACCCGGGTCCTGATGTCTCGCAGATCGGCGACGTCCCCTCGTACGACCGCGGGGTTTCCGTAGGCCACGGTCCCGGCGGGCAGGTCGCGGGTGACCACGGATCCGGCACCGACCAGACATCCGGCGCCGATCCGCACGTACGGCAGCAGCGTGACGTTGACGCCGATCTGCGCGCCCGGGCCGATCCAGGGTCCGGACATGGCGTCGGCCGACTCGGCCTGACCCGGGTACAGGTCGTTCGCGACCGTGACGCCCGGTGCGAGGAAGGCGTTCGCGTTGATCTCGGTGTACTGCGCGATGTAGCAGTTGCAGTGGATCTTGACGTTGTCGCCGATCCGGCAGCCGTAGTCCACGACGGTATTGCTCCAGATCGCCACGTCATCCCCGATCGCGCACTCTTCGCGGATGATGACGTGATGCCCGGTCTGCAGCCGGTCGCCGATCGACGTGCCGACATAGAGCACGGTGCCGCTGCGAAGCCTGGCATCGCTGCCCAGGCTGATCCAGGGCTCGGCGATCCGCTCGGCCGGATAGCCGACGACCACATCGTGGTCCCGCTCCAGCCGCGGCCCGACGTTCCTGCGGATCATGCGGCAGCCACCCTCTCCGCGGCCCGGTTGAGCTCGGCGGCCACGCTCTCGACCTGCGCCGTCGTCATGTGCGGGTGCAGGGGCAGCGAGATGATGTGCTCGGCGGCGATCTCGCTCACCGGGAGCACGTCGGCGTCGAAGAATCGCGCGTACGGCGCCATCCGATGACACGGGACCGGGTAGTGGATTCCGGTCTCGATGCCGTGCGTCAGCAGGTCGTCTCGCACCTGGTCCCGGTTGTGGACCCGGGCCACCGCCAGGTGGTGGACCGCCTCGGCCTCGGGGGCCACCGCCACGAGCTGCACCGAATCCGGATCGAGGCAGCGTCGATAGTGGTCCACCAACTCGCGGCGCTGGGCGTTCCAGCCATCGAGCCGCGAGAGTTTCGCGTTGAGGACCACGGCCTGGAGTGCGTCCAGCCGGCTGTTCGTGCCGAGCCGGTCGTGCTGGTACCAGCCGCCCGCCGCCCGGCCGTGATCACGCAGCGATCGCAGGCGCTCCGCCAGGTCGTAGTCCGACGTGACGACGGCTCCGGCATCGCCGAACGCGCCGAGGTTCTTGCCCGGGTAGAAGCTGAAGCAGCCTGCGCTCCCCCAGGCGCCGGCCCGGACGCCCCGCCAGCTCGCTCCTTGGGCCTGTGCGGCGTCCTCGATCAGCTCGATCTCGAGGTCAGCCGCGGTGCGAGCAAGCGCATTCATATCGGCCATCTGGCCGTACAGATGCACCACGATGACCGCGCGGGTCGCCGGAGTGGCAGCGGCCAGCAACGCATCTGGCGTCAACAGCAACGTGTCCGGGTCGACGTCGGCGAATCGCGGAGTCGCACCGGCCAGTACGACAGCCTCGGCGGTGGCCACGAAGGTGTTCGTCGGCAGCACGACCTCGTCGCCAGGCCCGATGTCCAGGGCACGCAGGGCCAGGTGCAGCGCGTCGGTGCCGTTGGCGACACCGACGGCGTGCGCGGTACCGCAGTGCAAGGCCCACGCCTGCTCGAACTGCTCGACAACCGGACCGCCGACGAACCGATTCGTGCGGAGCACCTGCTCCCACCCGGCGACGACCTCAGAGGCGATCTCGTTCGTCGTGGGATTGAGGTCGAGGAAGGGGATCATGCGCGGTGGGTCCCGTCCATGACCAGGGCGGATGCCGCGGCGATCGGGGTCTCGGCCGGCTGCGGCGTCACCTCGGGGGGGTCGGCGAGCGTGATCGACCGGCCCTCCAGCAACGAGCGCTGGGCGGCCTCGAGAACCTCGACGACGGCCAGTCCGTTCTCCCCGTGGGTCTTCGGCCGCTGACCCGAGATCACACAGTCGAGGAAGTGCTGGTCCTCCACCATGAGGGGCTCGTTGACCGTGAGGTACGGCGAAATGACGTCGCCGTACCGATAGGACATCGGCGGCTGCGTGTGGTCACCGTTGGGCTGCTCCCGGATGACGCCCTTGTCGTGCACCCGGATGCGCTCGTCGGCGGCCAGGTCGTCGTACACCACCATCTTCTGGCTGCCGACCACGGTCACCCGACGGACCTTGTACGGATCGAGCCAGCTCACGTGAATGTTCGCGCTGACATCGGCTTCTGCGTAATAGAGCCGCAGGTAGGCGACGTCCTCCAAGAACGGGTGCGCGTTGCGAGACGCCCACGCGTGTACCGAGGTCGGCTTGCTTCCCAGAATGTGGTTGAAGATCGAGATGTCGTGCGGCGCGAGATCGTAAATCACGTTCACGTCGCTCTGATACAAACCCAAGTTGAGCCGAGCGCTGTCAACGTAATAGAGATCTCCGATGTCCCCGCCCTCGACCATCTCGCGCAACATCCAGACCGCGGAGTGGTATTCGAAGGTGTGGCCGGCCATGAGTACCACGTCACGGGCCGCGGCCGCGGCGATCATCCGGCGAGCGTCAGCCGACTCCGCGGCCATCGGCTTCTCGACGAGTACGTGTTTGCCCTCCTCGATCAACCGCATCGCCATCGACGCGTGCGTGGTGGGTGGTGTGGCGACGACAGCGGCGTCGATGTTGTCGAGCGCTTCATCGAGACTGGTGAAGCCGACCGCGCCCGGCAGGCTGCCACAGACTCGGCGTACCCGCTCGGCGTCGGCGTCGACCACGACGAGGGTCTCTACCGACTCCAGGCTCTGGAGCACGCGTGCATGTTTGGATCCCCAATATCCGCACCCCAGGACCGCAACCCTGAGAGAACGACCTTCTGTCATCCGGATTCCCTCCATGAATCCCCAGTGCGGCACCATCCACGAGGACGGCAGGCGACGTCGATGCTTCAACGGCTGTGCTGATGGCCGAACGGCCTGAATCACGGCATAGAACCGTACGTAGCATCGGCGCTCCTGGCGCGGTGCTGGCCCCCGTGCACCCGCGTGTCGATAGTCCGCGGCTGACCTTGCGGATAGAACGCTAATCGAGCGTTCAACCGCCTCAACAGGTCTTTCGGCCTGTTCTACCGGCCGAACTTGGGTGGCTACTCTCCGAATTCGGCGATACGCCGGTTGGCCACCTGTCGTTCACCTTCTCCTCACGTGGTTCTCATCGGGGCGAGGAAAGGGGCCGTCGCTAACCCGACGTTCATCTGTTGGCCATGAAATCCGGCTCGAATCCAGGGTTGCCGGTCAAGTCCCTTGTAGTGGTGTAGTGCTGTGTTCTCATTCTTGAACGGTCAGGCGCTCAGTGCGGGTAGATCATCAGCTCCGATCTCTGGTTCGGCGTCGGTGGCGATGTTGATGCGGCAGCGGGCGAGGAGGTCGAGTCCGAGGTAGCGGCGGCCTTCGGCCCATTCGTCGGTTTGCTCGGCCAGGACGGCGCCGACGAGGCGGACGATGGCCTCGCGGGTCGGGAAGATCCCGACGGCGTCGGTGCGGCGCCGGATCTCGCGGTTGAGTCGTTCGGCGGGGTTGTTGGACCAGATCTGGGTCCACACGTCCTTGGGGAACGCGGTGAAGGCGAGGATGTCCTCGCGGGCTTCGGCGAGGTGCTCGGCGACGGCGGGGAGTTTCTGGGTCACGTAGTCCAGCAGCCGGTCGAACTGGGCGTGCACCGCGGTTGCGTCGGGTTGGTCGTAGACCGAGTGCAGCATCGCCTTGACCGCCGGCCACATGCTCTTGGGGCAGATGCTCATCAGGTTGGCCGCGTAATGGGTGCGGCAGCG